>CAZBTW010000098.1:0-3914 GCA_964494925.1 uncultured Aquiluna sp. | reverse complement strand
CGCAAGACCCGTCAGATCATGGTTGGGAAGGTCCAGGTTGGAAGTGAGGCCCCGGTCTCAGTGCAGTCCATGACCACCACTCAAACCACAGATATCAATGGGACTCTGCAGCAGATTGCGGAGCTGACCGCAACCGGTTGTGACATCGTGCGAGTTGCAGTGCCAACCCAGGAAGATGCTGATGTACTCCGGATCATCGCCAAGCGATCACAGATTCCGGTGATTGCCGATATCCACTTCCAGCCGAGGTATGTGTTTGCAGCAATCGCTGCTGGCTGCGGGGCAGTGCGAGTTAACCCGGGCAACATTCGTAAGTTTGACGATCAAGTTGGAGCCATTGCCAAAGAGGCAAAGGATGCCGGAGTTTCGCTTCGGATCGGAGTGAACGCGGGTTCATTGGACCCAAGACTGCTTGAGAAATATGGAAAGCCAACTGCAGAAGCGCTGGTTGAGTCTGCAGTTTGGGAAGCAAGTTTGTTTGAAGAGCATGACTTTCATGACTTTAAGATTTCCGTGAAGCACAATGACCCGGTTGTGATGGTCAAGGCCTACGAGATGCTAGCTGAACGAGGCGACTGGCCACTTCACCTTGGTGTCACCGAGGCAGGCCCTGCCTTCCAGGGAACAATCAAGTCATCCGTTGCCTTCGGATCACTTCTTTCGCGCGGAATTGGCGACACAATTCGTGTTTCACTTTCAGCGCCGCCGGTTGAGGAAATCAAGGTAGGTTTCCAGATCCTAGAGAGCCTAAATCTCCGCCCCAGAAAGCTGGAGATCGTGTCATGTCCAAGCTGTGGGCGAGCACAGGTTGATGTTTATAAGCTGGCCAATGACGTCACTGAAGGCCTCTCTCACCTGACGGTTCCAATTCGTGTTGCCGTGATGGGTTGTGTTGTGAACGGTCCAGGTGAGGCCAGAGAAGCTGACCTGGGGGTTGCCTCAGGAAACGGCAAGGGCCAGATCTTTGTGAAGGGAGAGGTCATCAAGACTGTCCCAGAGGATGAGATTGTTGCGACTTTGATCGAGGAAGCAAACCGAATTGCAGCCGAAATGGATACTGCACTTATCGGAACAGCGCAGGTTAGCGTCAGCAAGTAGCTAACATTGTGCTCATGCCTTATCGCTTGAGCTCATTATTTTTACGAACCCTCCGGGAAGATCCTACAGACGCCGAGGTTGAAAGCCACCGGTTGCTGGTTCGTTCTGGTTATATCCGTCGCGCAGCACCTGGAATCTTCAGCTGGCTACCGCTTGGGTTGATGGTCAAGAACAAAATTGAACAGATTGTCCGCGAGGAAATGGCCGCGGCAGGCGCTCAAGAGGTTTTCTTTCCCGCCTTGCTCCCAAAGGAGCCCTATGAGGTCACTGGGCGCTGGGATGACTACGGTGACAATATTTTTAGGCTCAAGGATCGCAAGGACGCCGATTACCTTCTGGCTCCAACTCACGAAGAAGTCTTCACTCTGCTGGTCAAGGATCTTTACAGCTCGTATAAGGACCTACCACTGAGCATTTATCAGATTCAAAACAAATATCGCGACGAAGCCAGGCCTAGGGCCGGACTGCTTCGAGGCCGTGAATTCGTGATGAAAGATGCCTACAGTTTTGATGTTTCGGACGAGGGATTGGCTGCTTCATACCAGGCTCAGCGAGATGCTTACGAGCGAATCTTCACCCGTTTGGGGCTTGAGTATGCAATCGTAAGTGCCGATGCCGGTGCAATGGGTGGCTCCAAATCAGAAGAGTTTCTAAACCCCTCCGAAATCGGTGAGGATACTTTCGTTAGGTCTGCCTCTGGATTTGCTGCGAACGTTGAGGCGGTTCGCTTTGCACCCCTGGCAAGCGTTGAACCACCGACCGAAAAAGCAGTGGTGAACGAATCCCCAAATACTCCAACCATCGCAACGCTGGTTGATTTTTCAAATCAAAACCACCCGAAGTCGACTGGTCAGTGGAGTGCTGGCGACACACTGAAAAATGTCGTGCTGGCACTAATTGCCCCAGATGGCTCACGCGAAATCGTGATCGTAGGGCTGCCTGGTGACCGCGAAGTAGATCCAAAGCGTGCTGAGGCATTTTTTGGTTGCGAGGTGGAGCCGGCAACCGAAGCTGATTTCAAAAAGCACCCAGAGTTGGTCAAGGGCTACATCGGCCCAACCAAAGATGGCAAGCAGTTCCTGGGTGAGAAAACAGACTCCAAGATCAAATACCTACTTGACCCTCGGGTGCCCGAGGGCAGCTGCTGGATTACCGGCGCCAATGAAGACCAGAAGCATGTCTGGTTCCTTACTCATGGTCGAGACTTTGTCGCTGACGGTTTGGCTGACATTGCCGAGATCAGAGCCGGCGACCCCGCTCCTGACGGTTCTGGGCCATTAGAACTGGCGCGCGGTATTGAAATTGGTCACGTCTTCCAGTTGGGTCGCAAGTATGCCGAGGCACTGGATCTCAAGGTTCTGGACGAAAACGGCAAGCTGGTCACGGTAACCATGGGCTCCTACGGTATCGGAGTCACCAGGTTGGTAGCAGTTATCGCGGAAGCCTTTCACGACGAAAAAGGCCTTACCTGGCCAGACTCGGTGGCTCCAGCCAACCTGCACATCATTGCCACCGGCAAGGATCAAGCGGCTTTTGAAGCTGCCGAGGCCTTGACCGTCGAGGCTGAGGAGCTTGGCCTGACTGTGATGTTGGATGATCGACCAAAATTGAGCCCAGGCGTGAAATTCGCTGATGCTGAGCTAATTGGAAATCCTTGGATTATTATTTGTGGCCGAGGCGTTCAAGACGGCGAAGTTGAGCTTTGGAACCGAGCAAGCGGCGAGCGCACTCAAGTGAAGCTAGAATCAGCTTTAGCCGAACTAATGGCCAAGCGCTAAGTAAATAAGGAAAAGAGGCGAGTCATGGATATAGATCTACAAGTTCTTCGCCTTTTGGAGCGCGAAAAAGAGATTCCGTTTGATGAACTGGTGATCATCATTGAAGCTGCAATTCTTGCTGCTTTTCATAAGCACGTTGGTTCTCAACCAGCTGGGGCAAGGGCTGAACTTGATCGTAAAACTGGTCACGTCAGAATCTTCCAGTCAATTCTTGACGATCAGGAGCAGCCGGTTGGGGAAGAAGAAGTCACACCGGAAGGCTTCGGTCGTGTTGCTGCCTATGCTGCCAAGCAGGTAATTGCTCAGCGGATGCGTGAAATTTCCGATGAGGGTCTACTCGGCGAATTCAAGGGCAAAGAGGGAGACATCGTCTCTGGCCAGATTCAGCAGGGCTCAAGATCGAACATGGTTTACATCAACCTCGGCTCAATCGAGGCGCTGATGCCTCCTGAAGAGCAGGTTCCAGGCGAGGACTATGCACACGGAAGCCGAATCCGGGTTTATGTAACAAGCGTCCAGAAGGGTCCGCGCGGTCCTCAAATCACCGTTTCCAGGACTCACCCGGGACTAGTGCGCAAGCTCTTCGCTCTCGAGGTGCCAGAGGTTGCCTCGGGTCAGGTTGAAATTGCGTCTGTGGCAAGAGAGGCCGGACACCGCACCAAGATTGCCGTCATTGCTAAGGAGCCAGGCATCAACGCCAAGGGCGCTTGCATCGGTGAGCTTGGCCAGCGAGTCAGGGCTGTTAGTGCAGAACTCAATGAGGAGAAGATCGACGTTGTTGATTTCTCCGAGGACCTAGCCACCTTCGTGGCGCATGCGCTTTCTCCTGCAAGAGTCTCGGACAGTTTTGTTCTGGACGCTGCAACCAAGGCTGTTCGAGTCCTAGTTCCTGATTTTCAACTTTCTTTGGCGATTGGGAAAGAGGGGCAGAACGCCCGTCTGGCAGCGAAGTTGACCGGGGCAAAGATTGATATTCAGCCCGACAGCATCCTAGAGGGATAGCAACATTTGCTAAGTGGCCCTAGAATGGACCCTATT
>CAZBTW010000097.1:0-3940 GCA_964494925.1 uncultured Aquiluna sp. | reverse complement strand
GTTGAGGTAAAGGACGGTTACGCACGTAACTTCCTAATCCCAAACGGCCTTGCAGTTCACTGGAGCCGCGGTGGCGAGAAGCAGGTCACCCAGATCCGTGACGCTCGTGACGCACGCGCAATTGCATCTGAAGAGATCGCAATGGAAATCAAGACCAAGCTAGAGGTAACAACTCTTCGCATCCCAGCTAAGGCCGGAGCAAATGGCCGCCTGTTCGGTGCAGTGAAGACCTCTGACGTTGCTGAGGCCGTAAAGGCACTTGGCTTTGGTGAGGTTGACAAGCGCAAGATCGAATTTGCAACAGCAATTCGCACAACCGGTGACTACGAGGCAAGTGTTCGATTGAACTCCGACCTAGTTGCCCAGGTAAAGCTTCAGGTTGTAGCGGCCAAGTAGTCGCCTACAGCATCAGAACAACCCGCTGGAAACAGCGGGTTGTTCACTTTTAAGGGGATGTTTTCCACAACCTTTAGGTTGAGCTTTAGAGTTTTCAACATTTTATTTATCCACAGCTGGATCCCAGTAAACACAAGGGCTAACTCGAAATATTGATTTTTTATCCACAGGTTATCCACAGGTTTGTACACGATGCATCGGCGTGTTTCCACAGAGTTATCCACAGTTATCAACAGGGCGATTTGGATACAAGGTGTCGGTGCCCCAAGCTATACCTTGTTTATCAAAATTCGGGAGGAAATATATGTCAATGCTGACTCAGTCAACAGCAGCTGACCCACGCGTTCCCCCGCACAATCTTGAAGCCGAGCAGTCAACTCTTGGTGGAATGCTCCTAAGCCAAGAGGCTGTAGCCGAGGTTGTCGAAGAGGTAAGCAGCTTTGATTTCTATGCCAGCAAGCACGAGCTGATTTTCAATGCAATCGTGAACCTATTTGGCAAAGGTGAGCCAACGGACGTTATTGCAGTAACCGACGAACTCAACAAGCAGGGAAACCTGCTCAAGGCCGGGGGCAGCGACTATCTGCACTCGCTTGCTAGCTACGTGCCGACTGCAGCCGCAGCCGGCTACTACGCCAAGATCGTGGCCGAAAAAGCAATTCTTCGCAGGCTGATTGACGCTGGAACCAGAATTGCTCAATCTGGCTATGAAAGCCAGGGCGAAGTCGAGGATTTGGTGAATCAGGCCCAGGCCGAGGTTTACAAAGTCGCTAGCCAGTCCTCCAAGGAGGACTACGTTGGCCTGAGCGAATCACTAGAAGCTGCGATTCATGAAATCGAGGTTGCCCAAAATAGAGGCGGCGAACTTACCGGAACCCCAACCGGATTCACGGATCTAGATGCCTACACCCACGGTCTGCACCCGGGACAGCTGGTGATTGTGGCAGCTAGGCCCGCGGTTGGTAAGTCCACATTTGCCCTGGATATTGCCCGGAACGCATCGGTCAAGCACAATCAAGCAACCATCTTCTTCTCACTTGAAATGGGTCGCGCCGAGATCGCAATGCGCATGCTCAGCGCGGAGAGTTCTATTTACCTGCAGAGCATGCGTAAGGGAACAATCTCGGATGGAGACTGGACCAGGCTGGCAGCTGTTCGAGGGCGCATCAATGACGCTCCGCTCTTCATCGATGACAGTCCAAACATGTCGCTGGTTGAAATCAGGGCGAAATGTAGACGTCTGGCCCAACAGGTTGATCTCAAGCTGGTGGTAATTGACTACATCCAGCTGATGTCAAGCGGCAAGAAGGTTGAATCACGTCAGCAAGAGGTTTCAGAGTTCTCAAGAGCTCTAAAGCTTTTGGCAAAAGAGCTGGGTGTGCCCGTGGTTGCCCTGTCCCAGCTAAACCGCCAGGCAGAACAGTCCAAAGACAAGCGCCCAGAGCTTTCTCATCTTCGTGAATCGGGATCGTTGGAGCAGGATGCCGATGTTGTGGTGCTTTTGCACCGCGAGGGAATCTACGAGCGAGATCACCCAAGAGCCGGCGAAGCCGACTTGATTCTTGCCAAACAGCGAAATGGACCGACCGGCACCGTGACCGTTGCCTTCCATGGGCAGTATTCGCGCTTTGTAAATATGCCAAGCTAGGCACGTGCGAATTCTTTTTGGCCTGAGGGCTGCAATTTCTTTTGCTTTAGGCATCTTGATTGCCTTCATGCAGGCTCACACCTACGCAGTCGGGACTGCTGTCGTGGCTGGTTTTGGCCTCAGTCTGGGGCTTTTATCGCTCGGGTTTGTTTTTACAACCAAAAAGGCATCCTGGCTTAGCCCACTCATGATCATTGCCACCCTCATCGGGTTAGCTGGCCTAGTGAGTTTCTTGATTCCCGAGCTGCAGTCGGTTCTGTTTTTGCCATTGGTTGCTTTGTTGGGCCTCTCCTTCGCGGCATTTGAGGGCTACCTGGCCAAAAGACACCGACCAAGCACGAATCTAGGCAGAGATTTTGCAATCAGTGCCGTGTTGAGCTTTGCTCTTGGTTTGGTTTTCCTCGTCGCACCGCTTGATGAAGTCAGCGCAGTTGGGTTCCTGGGCGCTTATCTGGCAATTAGCGGTGTTTTTTGGGGTATTGCAGCCGCAACCCCAGAGCCGAAGTAGGCTTATAAAGTGAAAAGATTTGCGAACCTCAAGAGCTACATGGTGCTCTCCACGATTGCTGCCCTGTTTGTTGGGCTGATCGTGCTTTATGGAACCAGGTTTATTGAGCAGGCCATTATTTGGACTCTGGCAACTTTCATCATCTCACTGGTGGTTGTGGCAACCCTAGATTTGAGCTTCAAGGCCGACGATCAAGACCCAAACAAGCCAAGGCTTCGCTAGTTTTCTAGGTAATCAACAAGGGCAGTAGCTAGGCCTATGTAGGTGTGAGGCTTCAGGAGCAGTAGTCGTTCTTTGGTTGAATCCGAAAGATCCAGTTCGTTCACAAAAGCCAGTAGCTCTTCCTCACCAACTCTTTTTCCTCGAGTTAGTTCTTTCAGCATGGCGTAGGGATCTGAAATCTTAGATTCGCCTCTAGCAACGTCAGCTCTAATCGCAGTCTGAATTGCCTCGCCAAGAACCTCCCAGTTCTCGAGCAGGTCGGCCATCAGGACTCCCTCGCTAATTGCGATCTCATCCAATCCGCGGCTTAGGTTGTCTAGCGCCAATTGACTATGACCAAAGCCAACCCCGATGTTTCTCTGAGCGCTGGAGTCGGTTAGATCTCGTTGCAATCTTGAGGTGACCAGGGTCTGAGAAAGCGAGTCGAGAATGGCGCAGGAGAGCTCCAAGTTGGCCTCTGCGTTCTCAAACCTGATTGGGTTGATTTTGTGAGGCATTGTCGAAGAGCCGGTGGCTCCGGCCACCGGAATCTGCTTGAAAAACCCCAGTGAAATATAGGTCCAAACATCGGTTGCTAGATTGTGCAGAATTCGGTTGAAATGTGACATTGAGCCATAAAGCTCTGCTTGCCAGTCATGTGACTCGATCTGGGTGGTCAGTGGATTCCAGGTGAAACCAAGGTGCTCGACGAAGCCTTTGGATTCAGCCCTCCAGTCGACATCCGGCGCAGCGGCCAAGTGTGCTGCGAAGGTGCCGGTAGCACCGGAAAACTTACCCAAGATCTCTTGGGTTTCGATTCGCTTCAGCTGGCGACCCAGACGGTGGGCGAAAACGGCAAACTCTTTACCCATGGTCGTGGGAGTTGCAGGCTGCCCGTGGGTTCTTGAAAGCATTGGAACATTGGCCATTTCATGGGCCATTTTTGTGAGCTTTGCGAGCACTTCCTGGGCCTTGGGAACCCAGACATCGGTCAGGGCATCCCTAACAGTCACGGCATAGCTGAGGTTGTTGATGTCTTCTGAGGTGCAGGCAAAGTGAACTAGCTCATGGAGGTCTTCACGGCCGATATTGGTCAGAGCATCTCTGACAAAATATTCAACTGCCTTCACATCGTGTCTCGTTGTTGCTTCGATCTTGGCAAGGGCGTCAACGGACTCGTCCGAGAA
>CAZBTW010000096.1:0-3950 GCA_964494925.1 uncultured Aquiluna sp. | reverse complement strand
GGGCAAAACTCGAGCATGGCGTTTCTCCTTGGAAGCACGCAGCTATCTCTGGTTGGATTCTGGATCCAGATCGCAAGAAAATGTCCAAATCCAAGGGCAACGTCGTTGTTCCAAACGAAATCCTTGAGAACCATGGCTCTGATGCAGTTCGTTACTGGGCGGCTTCGGCAAGGTTGGGCACGGATGCAGCCTTCGATGAGGGTCAGATGAAGATTGGCCGAAGATTAGCCATCAAGCTGCTGAACGCAGCTCGGTTTGCACTTAGCTTCGAATTACCAGATTCAGCAGAGGAAGTGACCGAGGCTGTCGACCAATCCATGCTGGCAAGTCTTCAGCTTGTGATCGAAAAGACAACCGAAGCATTCGAAAAATATGATCACACTAAGGCGCTTGAACTCACCGAGAGTTTCTTCTGGGCCTTCACCGATGATTACCTTGAGCTGGTCAAAGAGCGTGCCTACGGCAAGGGCGACTTCACAGAGCAAGAGCGAGGCAGCGCGGTTATTGCGCTTCGTCAGGCCTTAAGTGTCCTGGTTAGGCTTTTCGCGCCATTCATTCCATTCGCTGCCGAAGAAGTTTGGTCATGGTGGCAGGAAGGTTCAGTCCATAAAGCTGCCTGGCCAACCAGGGATGAAATTGGCGGCACTGACTCGCAGCTACTGAAGGACGCAAGCAGCGCTCTGATTCTGATTAGAAAAGCAAAGTCCGACAACAAATTATCGATGAAGGCTGAGATCCAGACGGTCACCATCAGCGGACCTGAGCATCTGTCGTCATTGACAAAGGACCTTAAGGGCGTCGGAAGGATTGAGAATCTAATTTTCAAGACTGATCCTGAGGTTGCAGTCTCAAATTTGGAGTTCAAGCAAGAGTCAAATTAGCGCTTGCTAATTGACCAAACCAAGATTCCGGCAACCAGGGCCCAGAAGGCTCCGCCAATTCCGAAGACGGTGATTCCAGCTGCGCCAATAACGAAAGTTACTATGCCAGCCAGTCGAGTTCGATCCTCGGCAACCGCCGTCTTGATGGATGAGGCAAATGTATTTATGAGTGCCAACCCAGCCAAGGCAAGCAACAGCTCCCTGGGAACAGCTAAGACAAACGCCGCAAAGACTGCTGCGAAGACCGCGAACAAGATGTAGACAACGCCGCCCCAAGACGCCGCAATCCAGCGTCTTGATGGATCTTTCGATGCCCCCGAATCTGCGTTTAGTGCTGCCGTGATGGCTGCAAGATTCAGACCAAATCCACCAAAGAACCCAGAAACCACAGAGCCAATGCCAGTTGTGAGGAAAACTTTCGAGCTTGGCAGCTGATATCCCAGGGATGCCATGATGGCTAGGCCCGGTAGATTTTGGGAAGCCATGGTGATCAGGTAAAGCGGGATACCGATAGCAACAATCGCTCCCATATCAAATAATGGGGAGACCAGTTGGAACTCCGGCCAAAAACTAGTGACCTGGAACCCATCGGCTTCGCTGGAGAAGCCGATCAGAATAAATCCAATTGCTATCGCCACCGGTGACGCCCAGAGCGGCAGAAGTCGATTCAGTGCCAGCCAAATTGCAATCACCGGAAGAATCAGAACTGGATAGTCCACCGATGCGTGCACAGTAGACGCTACGAACGGGAAGATCACACCAGCCAGCATTGCTGCAGAAATTTGCGGCGGGATTTTGGCAACCAATTTATTCAAAGCTGGCCAAGCCCCGGTGATTGTCACTAGGAGACTGCTGAATAGGAATGCTCCGACCGCAGCACGGTAATCAAATCCAAGACCTGCACTGGTGGCAAGAAAGGCTGCTCCTGGGGTGGACCAGACTATGCTCACTGGCATTTTCAACCAGGTGCTTAGACCTATCGACAAAACGCCGTATCCAAGCAGCATCACCACCAACGCAGTTGCTATCTGAGAATCATTTGCCCCCATGGCACTTAGGCCGGCGATAGCTATCCCAAATGTTGCTATCGAACCGGTTGTTGAAGCTACAGTGCCTGCTAGATAAGGAGCAATTCGCTCGGTCTTAGTTGAAATTTGGCTGTTCCTAAACTAGGCAGACTTATTCTGCTTGGGCTCCTTGGTGGGGACCACCTTTGGCATTGCGCCAGTTCTTACAACCTCCGCCGTAATGACCACCCTGCCGGTTGATTCACTACCTGGAAGCTCGTACATGACTGGCCCAAGCAATTCTTCTAAAATCGCCCGCAATCCCCTGGCACCGGTTTCCCGCTCTAGCGCAGAATCTGCAATCAACTCGATAGCTTCTGGTTCAAATTCGAGTTCGAAACCATCAATTTCAAACATCCGCTGGTACTGCTTCACAAGTGCATTCTTAGGAGCGGTGAGGATCGCAATAAGCGCGGGCTTGTCGAGCTGCTCAACTGTCGCCACAACCGGCAACCTTCCGATGAACTCTGGAATAAGACCAAACTTGCGAAGGTCTTCTGGTTGCACCTGTGAATAAATGTTTGTCGAGTCGGTCTTTTCTTTTAGCTGTGCGCCAAAGCCGATTCCTTTTTTGCCCGTTCGCTCCGAGACGATAGTTTCAAGGCCAGCAAAGGCACCTGCAACTATGAACAAGACGTTTGTGGTGTCCAGTTGAATGAACTCCTGCTGAGGGTGCTTTCTGCCTCCCTGCGGTGGGATTGATGCCACTGTTCCCTCAAGAATCTTCAAGAGGGCCTGTTGCACTCCCTCTCCCGAGACATCCCGAGTAATCGAAGGGTTTTCAGCTTTTCTGGAAATTTTGTCAATCTCATCAATGTAGATGATGCCTGTCTCAGCGCGCTTCGGGTCATTATCAGCAGCCTGTAACAGCTTCAAAAGGATGTTTTCCACGTCCTCGCCGACATACCCAGCCTCAGTCAGTGCAGTCGCATCAGCTACTGCGAATGGCACATTCAACCGCTTTGCCAATGTCTGTGCCAGATACGTTTTTCCGCAACCGGTTGGGCCAATCATCAAAATATTTGACTTGGCGATTTCGATTTCATCGTGAGACTTGCCTGATTTGGTGAGGGTGCCGGCTGATCTGATTCGCTTGTAGTGGTTATACACAGCTACAGCAAGTTGCTTCTTTGCCAAGTCTTGACCGATTACATACTCATCGAGAAAACCCTTGATTTCTTTAGGGTTTGGAAGCTCTGCTGAATCAAGATCTGAGCTCTGGCTTTGTCCCAGCTCCTCCTCGATGATTTCATTGCAGATCTCGATGCACTCATCGCAGATGTAGACAGCGGGCCCAGCAATAAGCTTGCGCACTTGCTTTTGGGTCTTGCCGCAGAAGTTACACTTCAGCAGTTCGCTAGTCTCAGTTAAAGTCATGCAAAAACTCTATAGCTAGGCATCGACTTTATAGCCGAACACTCGCCGAAACCTTAGAGCTTGCGTGAAGTCAAAACCTGGTCAATCAGGCCGTAGTCCTTGGCCTCCTGAGCGGTCAGGATTTTGTCTCTGTCGATGTCCTTATTGACTTCCTTCAAGCTCTTGCCTGAATGCTTGGCAAGAGTTTCCTCTAGCCATTCGCGCATCCGCATGATCTCCTTGGCCTGAATCTCAATGTCGGATGCCTGCCCCTGTCCGCCACCGCCGGATGAAGGCTGGTGAATCAAGACTCGCGCGTTTGGAAGCGCCAGGCGCTTTCCTTTGGCGCCGGCCGCAAGCAACACTGCAGCTGCTGAGGCCGCTTGACCTAGACAAACTGTCTGGATCTGAGGCTTTATGTATTCCATAGTGTCGTAAATAGCAGTTAGCGCCGTAAACGATCCACCCGGGGAGTTGATGTACATCGTGATGTCACGATCTGGGTCTTGCGACTCCAGAACCAACAACTGAGCCATGATGTCATCCGCCGAGGCATCATCAACCTGAACACCCAGGAACACAATGCGGTCCTCAAATAATTTTGTATAGGGGTTGTGGCGCTTAATCCCGTAGGAAGTGCGCTCCT
>CAZBTW010000095.1:0-3986 GCA_964494925.1 uncultured Aquiluna sp. | reverse complement strand
CTCACAAATGCTCTTCGCAAGGCCATCGACCAGGGCCCAGGTCCAAAGGACCCAGCCGTCCGAGAGGGAGCCGAAGAGCTTGCGAAAGCCCTGAGCTTGTTCTCTCCATACACAGCCGAGGACATGTGGCAACTGCTAGGTCACGAACCATCAGTGGCACTTGCTGGATTCAGGGATGCCGATCAGAGTCTGCTGGTAGAGCAGAGCACCATTGCTATCGTCCAAGTTGACGGCAAACTCAGGGATAAGTTCGAGGTCCAGCTATCGATTAGCGAGTCTGAACTTAGAGAACTTGCACTTGATTCCGCAGCGGTTAAGCGAACGATTGAAGGCAAAGAGATTGCAAACATTATCGTCCGGGCACCGAAGCTTGTGAACATCGCAACTAAGTAGTTGGTTCTGAACAGTTTCACAGACTGAAATTTGGTTTTGGTTTGAGACTGCAATTCTTAGCCGATGCAGAAGATACTCGAATGGCTAAAGTCTTTAGAACCTAAAAAGCGAAAGCAGTTGTTTCTGACAGCCGGGCTAGTTGGGCTCCTTTTTGGTGTGTTGCTATCAAATACAAATGGGCCAAAGGTTGAGCCGACCAAGCAGGCAGATAGCGGTAACTTCACGGTCTCGGGCGAGATATTTATTCACGTAGTCGGAGAGGTGCTGACACCGGGTCTATATGAGCTCAGCTATGGAGCTAGGGTGCGGGATGTTATCGATGCAGCAGGCGGTTTTGGCCCCGATGCTGTCCAATCCAGTGTAAACCTAGCCAGGCTTGTCTCTGATGGCGAGCAAGTTGTGGTTCTTGCAGATTCCCAAATGGCAACTGAAACAAGTGGTGGCTTCATTTCATTGAACCGGGCAACCTCGTCACAGTTGGAGGATTTGCCAGGGATTGGGCCTGCACTAGCCGGCCGAATCATCGATTATCGCAATGAAATTGGCTCGTTTGCCAGCGTTGATCAATTACTGGAGGTAACCGGGATTGGTGCCAAGCTGTTCAGCCAGCTGCAATCACAGTTGACGCTTTGATTGTTGCGATAGCGGCGATCTATTGGGCGGCCCTGTGGGCCTTTGCTCCAGCAGGAGCCAGTTCACAGCTAAAACTGAACTACCCAAAGATTGAATTCATCGAGACTCTTCGTGGTGCCTTTCTGTTTCGCGCACAGGGCATCACCCCAGACTCGAAGGCTCTGGTTGCAGGTCTTGCGATCGGCGAGCGGGAGCTACTTTCACCTGAGGTAGCGGAGCAGATGAGGACACTATCGCTGACTCATTTGGTTGCCGTTTCCGGCGCCAATCTCGCGATAATCATGGGGGTCGTCTATCTACTCACCGCAGGCCTTGGCTTAGCCAGAAACCATAGATTCGTGATCGCTCTTGGAATCATGGTCTGCTACGTGCTGGTAGTTGGTCCGGAGTCCAGCGTTTTACGAGCTGCCACTATGGCGACGTTTGTGGCGGTTGGTTTATGGCTAGGCAGGGGATCTAAGCCAATTCTGTCCCTGGCATGGGCAGTGATTTTTCTGTTGGCAATCGACCCCGGATTGGCAACGGATTTTGGATTTGCGCTTTCAGCTTTGGCCACTCTGGGGTTACTTACAATCGCAAAGCCGATTTATCTTTGGCTCAGCACAAAGATGCCGAAACTGGTTGCCATGGGAATTGCCGCAAGCTTTTCGGCTCAGCTGGTAACAACGCCGGTCCTCCTGAGGCTGCAACCCTCGATTCCTGTCTATTCGGTTCTTGCCAATCTTGTAGTTGAGCCCGTGGTTGCGCCGGTGACGATTCTGGGAATTATTGCCCTGGTGCTTTCTCTTCCGTTGCCACCGATAAGTTCAGCAATTAGTTTTCTGGCGTCGCTGGGAACTTGGTGGATTACTTTCGTGGCCGAGCACATCTCTTCCTGGCCTGCCGCGAGAGTGCATTTTGTTGCGGGCCCAATCGGGGTAGCGCTGGCAATCTTGGTGGTCGCATTTGCTCTTGCTCTCTACTCCAAACGCTTGACTGAATTCAGAAGTTCTTTGACTGTTGGCCTGATTGGGACACTCAGTCTTGCGGTTTTTTGGTCCGCAACTGATGAGCTTCGGTATTCAGTTTTTGCAGGACGGTGGGATGTTGTGAATTGCGACGTTGACCAGGGCGATGCTTTGGTTATTAGGTCAGCCGGCTATGTCGCAGTTGTGGACGTCGGCCGTGAGCCGGAATTGATCTCCCGCTGTCTTGATGTTTTGGGGGTGAAAACAATTGACCTACTTGTAATCACTCATTTTGATGCAGACCACGCTGGTGGTATCAGAGGGGCTCTAGAGGGAAGATCGGTTGATGTTGCACTAATTTCTGGCTTTGAAGACGACCGGCCACTTGTCTCATTGGTTCATGCTGAGCTTGAGAAGAAAGACGCCAGAATCCTTCAGGGGTTTTCTGGCATGTCTGGAGAGCTAGGAGAGCTGAGTTGGCAGGTTTTAGCCCCCAGTGCAGGGGCCAAAGAAGCCAAGGACAGCAATGATGCCTCGGTGATCATTGGATTCCAATCAGCGAAATATTCAGTACTCGCGCTTGGAGACCTGGGGGAGTCTGGACAGAACCGACTGCTTCGCAAATCAGGCGCTGCCCTGGATTCACTTCGAAAAGTACCTATGATCTTGAAGGTAGCTCACCACGGGTCTAGCGACCAGTCTGCGGAGCTGTTTAGGTTCCTGAGTGCTGAAATCTCTGTATTTTCAGTTGGCCAGAATCCCTACGGACACCCAACAGATTCCGCAATCTCGCTTGCGCGTAATTTTTCCCACAACCTGGTCCGAACCGATGAGCTCGGTTCAATTGCCTTTTCGTTTGAAAATCAATCGTGGGAGATTTCGGCCGCGGGTAAACTGACCAGATGAACGCAGGCAAGACGGTAAGTTGGCAACAAGCTGCTCCGCATAGCCTGGTCTTAATTTCGGGAACCGAGTCATATCTTGCCGGACGTGCAATTAAGTCAATCAAGCAACAGTTGAAAGACGAACACCCAGATCTAGAGTTCACAGAAGTTGCCGAAGGAGAGTACTCACCGGGGCTAGTACTTAGTTTGGCTGCGCCTTCGCTATTCAATGAACCGCGCATGGTCTTGATTCAGTCCGCCTCCGAGACTCTCACGGAGGATGTGCTGCAGTTATTAGAGCAGCGAGCAGAGAACTGCACGGTGGTCATTCGACTTCCAAACATGGTTGGACACAACGGAAAGCTAAAGAAAGCACTTGCTGGGTCTGCACTCAACGTAGCCTGTGACGAGGTCAAGAAGGATTCCGACAAATTCGACTTCGTCAAGGGTGAGTTTCAAAGGTTTAACGTTCCAATTGAGCAGAGTGCAATTCGAGCATTGGTTCAGGCCTTTGGGTCGGATATGGGGGAGCTCGGTGCTGCCTGCGACCAGGTAGCCAAATCGGGACTCAAGAAGATCACTCACCAGGACATAGAAAATTCATTTGAAGGACGAGTGGAAACTAACGCCTTCAAAATCGCCGATGCTGCCCTTGCCGGAAATGCCAGCGAAGCAATCCGACTATTCCGCCATGGTTTTGCAACTGGAATCGATAGCGTCGCGCTGACAGCAGCTCTTTCCATGAAAATTCGACAGCTAGCAAGGTTGTTTAACGATCGAAATGCCTCTGCTGCCGCTGTTGGCATGCAGCCATGGCAGTTGGACAAAGTTAAAAAAGAACTATCAGGTTGGAGCGAGGTGGACCTGATTCGCTTGGTCCAATTGGCCGCAGAGACAGATTCGGATGTCAAAGGGGCCAGCAGGGACCCAGAGTATTCAATTGAGAAATTGCTATTGGCGATGGCCCGATCGGGCAACTAGCGGAAACGAAAAAAAGCCGGACCTGAGGTCCGGCTTTTCTACTTGTTTCTAAAAAATTAGAGGCTGTTGACCTTCTTGGCAATCGCTGACTTGCGATTTGCTGCCTGGTTCTTGTGGATAACACCCTTGCTGACAGCCTTATCAATTT
>CAZBTW010000094.1:0-3992 GCA_964494925.1 uncultured Aquiluna sp. | reverse complement strand
AACGTAAACGAAAACACGCACGGCGTTCCAGAGTCGGTTGCCCTGAAAATCGTTGAAAACACTGCGCGTGCGGCTATCAGCCTGAATAGATACCCTGACCGAGAATTCATGGAGCTTCGGACTGCCTTTGCTGATTTTCTTGGTTCAAGCCTGAAGGCTGAACAAATTTGGGCCGCAAACGGCTCAAATGAAGTGTTGCAGCAATTCTTTCAAGCCTTTGGTGGACCAGGCAGAAAGTCCATTAGCTTTGGCCCCACTTATTCGATGTACCCGAATATTGCGCGAACGACCCTCACGGAATACCAGGAGTTTGCTCGCTTAGATGATTTCACGCTCACTTCGGATGAGGTTACAAAGAAAATTAGGGAGACCAATCCCGACATAGTCGTGCTTTGCACACCGAATAACCCAACCGGAACTGCAGTGTCGCTCGATGTAATCGAGGCCGCCTACGACGCATTTGATGGAATGTTGTTGATCGATGAGGCCTATCAAGAATTCGCAACGCTCCCCAGTGCGGTGACGCTGCTGGAAGGTCGTCCGCGCTTGGTTGTAAGTCGCACCATGAGCAAAGCATTTGCCTTTGCTGGGGCTCGCGTTGGCTACATGGCTGCTGACTCCGTTGTAGTAGACGCCATGAGAATTGTCAGGCTGCCATATCACCTTTCCGCGCTAACTCAGGCTGCGGCGTTGGCTGCCCTGGAGATGCAAGACGAGTTATTGGCTAGCATTCCGCAAATAATCAGTCAGAGAAATCGGATTATTCAGGGAGTCGAGCGCCTTGGGCTTAGCCCATATCCGTCGCAAGCAAACTTCGTCCTAGTTGCCGGATTCGACAACCCGAAGGCGATTTTTGAGGGCCTTCTTTCCAAGGGCATCATCGTTCGGGAAGTCGTTATTCCTGGTTGCCTAAGAATGACAGCGGGAACTGAATCGGAAACCAGCAAACTGTTGGGCGAGCTGGCAATTTTGCTTGACTAAACTGTTGTTTTAGAAAAGCAAGGATTGAATGTGACTAGAAGCGCGAAGATTAGCCGCAAGACCAGTGAGTCCTCGGTCGAGCTTGAACTCAATTTGGACGGTTCGGGCAAGAATGATGTTTCTACTGGGGTTCCCTTTTACGATCACATGCTGACCGCCTTCTCGAAGCACTCACTGATAGACCTAAAGGTGAAGGCCACTGGGGATATTGATATTGATGCCCACCACACTGTCGAGGATGTTGCCATCGTGCTGGGGCAAGCCATCGGGCAGGCCCTTGGCGACAAGGCTGGGATTGCTAGATACGGAGACGCTACCGTTCCGTTGGATGAAGCTTTAGCACGAGCGGTAGTTGATGTTTCCGGAAGACCATACCTAGTTCACTCCGGTGAGCCTGCTGGGTTCGAGTTTCACCTGATTGGTGGCCACTTTACGGGGTCATTGGTGCGGCACGTGCTGGAATCAATTGCGCACAATGCCGGCATTACTTTGCACGTTGAGCTTTTAGCTGGGCGCGATGCCCACCACATTGCCGAGGCGGAATTCAAGGCGCTTGCCCGCGCAATGAGGTCCGCAGTAGCACTGGACCCCAGAGTCGAAGGAATTCCTTCGACAAAGGGAAGCCTGTGACCAAGACGGTTGCCGTCCTTGACTATGGAAGTGGAAACATCCATTCTGCCTGCAAGGCGTTAGTAGCTGCTGGGGCTGAAGTTGAACTGACTTCTGATCCGCGAGTGGTTCTTGAAGCAGATGGAGCACTGGTTCCAGGTGTTGGGGCATTTGCAACTGTGATGGACAAGCTTGTTGCATCTGGTGCCGATCGTCTGATCGATAAGCGGCTGACGGCATCGAGGCCGGTGCTGGGGATTTGCGTAGGAATGCAAGTTATGTTCGAAAAGGGCTTGGAGCACGGGGTCGAGACCGAGGGGCTTGGGCAGTGGCCTGGTGTCGTTAGAGAACTGAAAGCAGAAACCCTTCCTCATATGGGCTGGAGTCAAGTTGAAGTTGGCTCTGGGTCAAAGCTGTTTCAGGACATCGAGCAGGAGCGCTTTTACTTTGTTCACAGCTATGCAGCGATTGATTTTGAGTTAGACGTCAGGCCACCGTTCATAGCTCCTACCCTGACCTATGCCACCCATGGTGAACGCTTTTTGGCAGCCGTTGAAAACGGGCCACTGGTAACAACTCAATTTCATCCCGAAAAATCTGGAAAAGCAGGGCTAAAACTGCTCACAAACTGGCTTGAAACACTCTAGGAGAAAAAGTGAAGCTTGAATTATTACCCGCCGTTGATGTGGCAGCAGGGAAAGCAGTCCGGCTAACTCAGGGTGAGGCCGGCAGTGAAGAAGACTTCGGTCATCCACTCCAGGCTGCTAAGGATTGGATATCACAGGGTGCAGAATGGATCCACTTGGTGGATCTCGATGCCGCTTTTGGTCGCGGTGATAACCGGTCGGTAATCGCAGAGGTGGTCAGCAATTCAGGAGAAGTGAAGGTCGAGTTATCAGGAGGCATCCGTGACGACGCCTCTTTGTTGGCTGCACTTGAACTCGGGGCGGCACGCGTAAACCTCGGGACCGCTGCACTGGAGGACCCGGATTGGACTTCGTCAGTGATTGAAAAGTTTGGCGATCAAATTGCAGTTGGCCTAGATGTTCGGGGAACCACACTGGCTGCACGCGGCTGGACCAAAGAGGGCGGTGATTTGCTGGAAGTCTTGAAGCGGCTAGAGGCCGATGGCTGTGCTCGCTATGTGGTGACTGACGTGACCAAGGATGGAACCCTGCGTGGACCGAATCTAGATTTGCTGAAACTGGTTATGGACAACACTGACAAACCAGTTGTTGCATCTGGCGGCATCTCAACTCTGCAGGACATTGAGGATCTGGTTGCACTGGTCCCCATGGGACTAGAGGGTGCAATCCTCGGTAAGTCACTTTACGCAGGCAGATTCACCCTTGAACAAGCGTTAGAGATTGCCAACGACGCTTGAAAAACGACCCTAGAAAAGACTCGGCTGGAGTCCCTTGGCAGGGCCGGCAATTTCAAGAAAACCAGTGGGCTGGCGATGACGGCCAAACGCCTGAAGAAATTGCGCTGGCCCTTAGTGCTAATCCTTTTGACAAAATCCAATTTCTGAATTCGCTTCGCAACCAGAGGCTTCTAATTCCTCTGCTTGCAGAGCTCGGCGAGGGTGAAATTGGTCCACACGGACAATTGGTTGATAAGAGCGCCGACCTTGCGATCGTTGCCGTGGCAACGCCAGACGGGAAAACTGCGATTCCAGCCTTCACTTCAGTTGAGGCGATGTCTAAATGGAATTCGGAATCCAGACCAGTCCCAGTGTCGGTCGAAAAACTATGTCTTGCGGCTGCAAGTGAGGGCCACGAACGGGTGGTCATCAACCCGGTTACCGATTCGAAAGTGATTCGGCGCACCCAGATTGCAGCCCTTGCACAGGGCCTCGATCTGATTGATGTGGCTTTTGATGCAAGGGTCGCGGAGATTGTTTCGGCGGCGGCTTCGACATCCGAACAAATCCTGGAAGTGAGGCTGCAAGACGGTGACCCGGAAGCAACTCTCCGCGGTCAAGAGTTGCTAATTGAACTGAAAATAAAAACAGGGTTCTCTCAAGAACAGCTTGCTGAAGTTTTAGAAGTATTTGTTCAAGCCCTAGCAAACGCCAAATTTGACCAGCTGGTGGATTCCTTCGGGATAAAGGTTTTGGCTAGTTAATCGGACCTGTGTACTTCTCACCTGGTCCTTGGCCCGGGGCATCCTTGATTGAAGACGCCTCTCGAAATGCCAACTGTAACGAACGTAATCCATCCCTCAGTGGCCTAGCGTGATGGTCACCGATCTCAGGGGCAGCCGCAGACACTAGTCCTGCCAGTGCATTGATGAGCTTCCTGGCTTCGTCCAGATCAGCAGGGGCGTCTTCGGACAGCCCACACTGGACAGCAGCGGCACTCATCAGGTGAACGGCGGTGGTGTTGATAACCTCAACGGCG
>CAZBTW010000093.1:0-4006 GCA_964494925.1 uncultured Aquiluna sp. | reverse complement strand
CCAACTGAAAATGGAGCATAAATAATCGAAACCAGCGCCATACTGACGCCAATCACAGCTGCGCTTGGAACATCCTGTAATTTCTGGTTCGCAATAATCGGGGCAATTGAATAACCAACAGCTGCCAACACAACCATCAGAACGTAAACCGGCTCAACGACCCCGATGAATGAGTCAATTCCAACCAGGGCCGCCACACCTATGAACCCGATAACCATCCCGGTCAACGACCTGGGTCGAAGCGCCTTGCGGTCTTTCAAGAAGATTGCCAGCACCGCAACAGCAAAGAATGGAACTGTGGCAATCAACAAACCAGCCAGTCCCGATGAAATGTGTTTTTCTGATTCTGTAATCAAGAACCAGGGTCCGACCATCTCGATAATGGCAAACAGTGCAACATAACGCCAAGCCCTCAGGGCCCGCATAAGACCGCCGGTCAGCGCCGCATACGGAATAAGTATCAAGGCTCCCAGGAGAGTTCTTGCAAACACAATTGTTGGTGTTGAAAAGCTCTCCAGAGCGAGTGCAATGAAAAAGTATGGCAGGCCCCAAAATAGTCCAGCCAACGAGAAAAGAATTAGACCCTTAGTTGACACCAGCCAATGGTAGTGGGAGTTAGGACTAATAGCTAACGGGTTATTGTTGTCAACATCATGACTAATCAGCCCATTCAAAAACCAGCCGACACCTCAGCCGAATTACACCCACTTATTGCAAAGCGCTGGAGCCCGAGAATCTTTGATTCGAGCCACCAGCTGTCTGACAATGAAACAACAAGCATTGCCGAAGCTTTTCGTTGGGCGCCATCCTCCTCGAACCAACAGCCTTGGCACTTAGTGATCCTTCGAAAAGGCAATGAGCTTCATGAGCAGGTTTCTGAGGTTGGCCTGAATGGCTTCAATCGAGCCTGGGCATCAACGGCCTCCGCCTACGCGATTGTGCTAGCCGACACCATGCACGAGGGCGAAATCCGAGATCGCGCCGAGACCTTCTTTGACGCCGGACTCGCATCGGCTTTCCTGGCATTACAGACTGAAGCCCTGGGCCTCAGAGCTCACTTCATGGGCGGCATTAACCGCGATGAGATTGCCGAGATTGTGGGAGCGGTGAATCGCGAAGTTATCTGTGTTGCAGCCATAGGTATGCAGGGAACACTCGAAAATCAAAGCGATGAGCTAATCAAGCGCGAACAGCAAATAAGAACCAGAAAAGCACCAGCTGAAATCTACTCAGTAGATTCCAAGATTGACTAGTTTTCTGAGGCGCGCTTTCTAGCAGAGGTAGCGCGAGCACGAACATTGGCGTCCAGTTCAACCTTGCGGATGCGAATGGCTTCCGGGGTAACCTCAACACACTCGTCTTCACGCGCAAATTCAAGACACTCTTCCAAAGACAACTTTTTGGGCGGAGTTAGGCCAACAAAGCTATCTGCGGAGGCAGCACGCATGTTGGTCAGCTGCTTTTCTTTGGTGATGTTGATGTCCATGTCATCAGCTCTTGAGTTTTCACCAACCACCATTCCGGCATAAACCTCTGATGTTGGCTCAACAAAGAATGAACCTCGCTCTTGCAGCGCAATCATCGCAAATGGTGTTGCAACACCAGCCCTGTCTGCAACCATCGAGCCATTCTGACGAGTGACAATATTTCCAAACCAAGGCTCATAGCCGGCTGCAAGTGCATTGGCAATTCCAGCACCCTTGGTGGTAGTTAGGAACTCGGTTCTAAAGCCGATAAGACCGCGGGAGGGAACCTTGAACTCGATTCTGACCCATCCGGTTCCGTTGTTGGTCATGTTCACCATTCGACCCTTGCGAGCGGCAAGCAGCTGGGTCACTGGCCCCAGGAACTCCTCGGGAGTGTCAATTGTTAGGTCTTCAACTGGCTCATGGATCTTGCCGTCAATCTTCTTGGTAACTACCTGAGGCTTACCAACGGTTAGCTCGTAGCCCTCTCGTCGCATCTGCTCAACCAAAATGGCCAGAGCTAGCTCACCACGACCCTGAACTTCCCAGGCATCTGGGCGTTCGGTTGGCAACACCTGAATCGAGACGTTACCAATAAGTTCTTTATCTAGACGATCTTTGACAAGCCTTGCGGTGATCTTGGCGCCCTTTACTCGGCCGGCCATTGGCGAAGTGTTGATTCCAATGGTCATCGAGATAGCAGGGTCATCGACCTTGATCAATGGCAGCGGACGAACATCATTTGGGTCACAAAGTGACTCACCGATGGTGATGTCTTCAATTCCAGCCACAGCCACGATGTCGCCCGGGCCAGCCTTTTCAATCGGTAGTCGCTCTAGCGCCTTGGTTCCAAGTAGTTCGGTGATCTTAACGTTCTGAGTGGTCCCATCCTGTCTAGCCCAAGCAACCATCTGGCCCTTTTTCAGCTCTCCATTGAAGATTCTCAATAGCGCTAGGCGACCAAGGAATGGCGAGGCATCAAGGTTGGTGACGTGGGCCTGCAGTGGGGCGCCCTCTTCATACGTTGGGGCGGGGATGTATTTCAGAATGGCTTCAAAAAGTGGCTCTAGGTCTTCAGAATCTGGCAGCTGTCCATCGGCTGGCTTGTTCAAAGAAGCACGGCCAGCACGACCCGATGCATAAATAACCGGCAGTTCCAAGATTGCGTCGACATCCAGATCAGGAACGGTGTCGTTTAGGTCAGAGGCAAGTCCAAGCAGTAGGTCGTGACTTTCTTCCACGACCTCATCGATGCGAGCATCAGGGCGGTCAGTCTTGTTGACCAAGAGAACAACCGGAAGCCTTGCTTCGAGAGCTTTACGCAACACAAATCGAGTCTGTGGCAGCGGGCCCTCGGAGGCATCTACTAGCAACAGTACTCCATCCACCATCGAAAGCCCACGTTCAACCTCGCCACCGAAGTCAGCGTGGCCCGGGGTGTCAATAACATTCAAGACAATTGAGTCACCCTTGGCTGCCGGTCCCTCATAGCTAACTGTCGTTTTCTTGGCCAGGATGGTAATTCCCTTTTCGCGCTCTAGGTCGCCGGAGTCCATGACTCGCTCGTCAACTGTGCCGTGAGCGGCAAAAGAGTTGGTTTGTCGCAACATGGCATCAACCAATGTGGTCTTGCCGTGGTCAACGTGGGCAACGATCGCTAGATTCCTAAGCGCGCTGTTTTGCTTTTTCATAAAAAACCCTGGGTTAAATAAATAGAGGAGGCCGATAGAGCCTTCCCTAGTGTATTGCCAAACCGCCTAAACTCTCGCTATGCCCGCAAAAATACTTCAGTTTGACCAAGGCCTGGATATTGCTCAACTGGCCTGCGAAGAGCTGATGGGGCACCAGAACAGCCCGATTGTCCTGATTGACGGCAGAGCCGGTGCCGGCAAGTCGCATTTTGCAAAACTGCTGGCTGAAAAGCTATTCCAGTCTGAACGCCAACTCCCAAAATTGATCCACATGGATGATCTCTACCCCGGCTGGGAGGGGCTTCGAGCAGGGTCACAGTATTTAAATCGCAACATCCTAGAACCGATAAACCATGGTAATCAAGCACACTGGCAAATCTGGGATTGGGCCACTTCAACCCGAGGTGCGGCAGGCGAACCAGCTAATGGCTGGAGAAGTTATGACGGCGGGAATCTAGTCATTGTTGAGGGCTGCGGCTCTGTTTCCGAGCAGTCCAGACAATTTGCCCAGCTGTGCATTTGGATTGAAAGCGACCTGAATTCAAGAAGAGCAAGATTTAGCGACCGCGATCAGGGAGTTTTTGACGAGTATTTTGCGCTCTGGTCAATCCAAGAAGATGATTTTTACAGCCAAGAAAATTCGCAAGCTCTTTGCGATTTAGTGATCTCTAACTAAACCCGGTTCGCTCGCCAGGTCCTTATTCCGGCAATTACGCTCATGGTTATTACCACGATTGCGATCACATAAACGGCAGACCGCACAGCCGGAATCGAATATGTGAAGTAACCAGCCAGGGTCAGACCGCAACCCCACAGGGTTGCCCCCACCGCATTGGCGCTAAAAAACTT
>CAZBTW010000092.1:0-4052 GCA_964494925.1 uncultured Aquiluna sp. | reverse complement strand
CCTGCCCTTGGAGTCACGCTGTTCACACTTGCGATTGTCTCGGGACAAGCAGTGTCGGCACTGCTTCTTGATTCCTATGGCCTAATTGGCATGAAAAAGCGGACCCTGTCGTGGGCGCGGCTGCTCGGCGCAACATTGGCACTGGTGGGTCTTTCGCTTTCTGCTGGACTGGGGTTTGAAACACTTAGTCCGCTGGTTCTGCTTCCGTTTCTGGCCGGATTTGGCACCGGATTTCAGCAGGCAATAAATGGCCAATTGGCAGCAAAATCGGGATCGGTTTTGCTTGCAACCTATGTCAACTTCGTGACTGGAACCCTCATTATTGCTGGTGCAATGATTGGGGTTCAAGGTTTTGAAATTGTCAGCAATCCGCTACCAACAAACCCCTGGCTTTACTTAGGCGGTGTTGTTGGCGGTGCATTTATCTTTCTCCAAGTCTTGGTGGTTAGGCAAATTGGAGTGCTGGCCCTTGGGCTTTCACTGCTTGCCGGGCAGATTGCTTCGGCACTGACCCTGGACATCTTGTTTCCAATCGCCGACACCACATTTGGTCTGTTGCAGCTAGTTGGTGTGGCGATGGTGGCCATCGGCGCAACCTTGGTCGTAGTGAAGCGATAGCCTGAATCTTCATGAGCGCTCTTGGACTGATTGTTTTAGTCACATTAGTTTTTGCAAGCTTGGCACTTCAGGCTAGAGGCAAGTTCTTTTCGGTAATACCACTAAGCCTGCTTGCAGCAATAGCAATTGTGGTTACAAATCAGTTCTTGCCCGATGCCACCTCCATCCTGATCGAAGGCTGGGGCGAACTTCCAGAGGTTTTCATCACGGTTGTTTTTGCAACCCTATTTTTTGGAAAGCCGCTAATTAGCTTGAGGCGAATGTGGCGGTTTGCTGGACCACAGATTGTTCTGAGTCAGTCATTTGCCTGGGGCCAGTATGTGATTGGGTCACTGCTCGCTATTTTCCTGCTGGTTCCAGTTTTTAACATGAACCCCCTGAGCGGTGCTCTGATTGAAATCAGCTTTGAAGGTGGGCATGGAACTGCGGCTGGACTGGCACCACTGTTCGAAGAGCTGGGCTTTTCCGAGGGAGCCGATTTGGCGCTTGGAATCGCAACCATTGGGCTGGTTTCCGGAATTATTAGCGGCGTGGTGATGGTGGCGATCTTCAAGGTGAAGAATCCGAAATTTGAAACCTCAGCGGAGATTAGACCGAGCCGGATCGAAGCCCTCAGAAGCCAGTTCCTGCTCCCAGCAAAACTTTCAGTGGTGGTAACTCAGTTGGTTTTAGTTGGACTTGCAGTAGGTGTTGGCTATCTGATTAAGGCTCTGTTGCTGCTTGTTGAGGCTCTGGTGCGGTTATGGGTTCCAGGCCTTCCGGTGATTGTCGAATACATTCCACTTTTCCCACTGGCCATGATCGGTGGAATCGCGATTCAATACCTGGGTCAGAAAACTGGTCTAGACCGGTTAATCCACAGACCAACCATGTCAAGACTCGGTGCGATTTCACTCGAGGTCGTAATTCTGAGCGCCATCGCAACAATCTCGTTGAGCGCCATTGGAGAAAATCTGGCACCATTTCTCATCTTGGCTGCAGCTGGCTTGCTTTGGAATCTGGTTGTGCTGCTTGGAATTGCACCGAGGATTTTTAGTGAGTTTTGGTTCCAGCGCGCCATCCCAGATTACGGCCAGTCCTGTGGGACAACGGCCAGCGGCCTGATGCTATTGCGTTCTGCAGACCCGACCGATGAGTCCGGGTCAATGGAGCGCTTTGGCTACACGGCACTGCTGTTCGAACCGATTGTTGGCGGTGGCATTTTCACATCGAGCTCACTTTTGATCATTGCCTATGGTGGCAACTGGTTGCTGTTAGCAATAACCGGCTCACTGCTTTTGTTCTGGCTGGCAGTTGGATATCGCTTTTTCTATCGCAAGCCAGTCAGTAGAGCTTCCTAAATCTCCTCGATTAGAACATCTGGGTGCTTATCAAAGCGATAGCCAACACCACGAACGGTTCTGATGACATCCTCATAGCCGGCAATTTTTGACCTAAACCTTCGGACATGAACATCAATGGTTCTGACATTGGGGGTGGCCTCGCCGCAACGCTCAGAGATTCCAGCAATTTGCTCGCGGCTGATGGTCTGACCGATGTTCTCAATCAAATAGGCAAAGAGTTCAAATTCTTTGCAGGTCAGCTCAGCATTTCGTCCATCAACAAATAGGCGGCGCCTAGTTAGATCAACCACCAAACCCTTGGCGGCAGTTCGCTCCTGGGCAATCGGTGCAACCGGAGCATTGGTGGCCTTTGGCTCGCGAAGTGCCAGACGAGTGATGTCAAGATTCCGTCCGGTGGCATCTGCTGGAGCCAAAGCCAATGTTGCGTAGGTCTCTTGCGACTTTTCTGGAATCAAGCCAGCAATGGTTTTTTTCAGTTCGCTAGCGATTTCTGAAAGTGAGGTACCTGCAGCCAGGGCTTCTTCTTCAGAGATCCCAACATAGAGGGCAAATCCCTTGGCAACGGTTGAGGACTTTGTTTTGAGAGCGGTCATTTTCTAATTTCCTTTGGCAAATGGTGTTTTCGATTAGTGCACGAATCACGTGCGTTTGTCGGGGTGCTGGTGCCTAGAAACTAATTACTAGCGGTAATTAGTGGCACACTGCCATACACATTGCCATCGAGCAGGCCAAAGCAGCGCAGTTTGACTGCGCCATGGTTGCTGATCGATTACTCATTGCTGAAAAGTATCTAGTCAGATGACTAATAAGTCAAGTTGGTCACTAGCTCTTGAATTCGCTTCTGGCATCCAGCCAACCAAATAAGTCTTTTTCAACTTCGGCTGAGATCACATCGTTCAGGAGCTCATGGAAACCGCCGGCATAAATCTTCAGGGTTTTGTCCTTGGATCCAATTGCCTCGTGCAGCGTGATTGAGTTCTCATGGTTGGTGGAGGTGTCCTGATCTCCATGAATAAACAGGGTTGGGACCATCCAGCTGCCGGCTTTTTCCCAAACCCGGTCGGAGACTTTCAGCGTGGTCTTGGCAACCTTGTTTTTAGCTTTTCCCTTGAACATCTCGGCATCCTGGTCGATTATCTTGAGAAGTTCTTGGTCCCTTGTTAGAGCCTCGATTCCAGGCCTCGGTAGCGGCAGTGGGCCACTGGGTGCAATCGCAGTCATCACCTTGGCTAGTGACCGCTCCCACAGCTTGGAAGGGGTCTGCATGGCAGAGCTAGAAATAATTGCTGCTGCCACATTGTCTTGGTCTTCAATAATGCTTCCGGCTGTCACCAGCCCGCCCAACGAGTGACCAAAAAGCAGGGTTGGCAAATTCTTCGGCATTGCCTTCCTTGCCAAAAGGTGATGTTTGACCGCCAATTCGACATCGATTAGGCCGCGCTCCCCAGCGGTGTTTCCATGCCCCTCAAGATCGATTCCATAGACATCGAACCCTTTGGCAACAAGCTTCGGAATTAGGTTCGAATACTGGCTCACATAGCGCTGCGTGTATTCACCGTAACCGTGCTGCAACAGCACTTGACCCTTTGGTTTCTTGGCCTTGAATAAATAGCCGGCAACTGGTGCATCAATCACAAATGGCTTTGGTTTCAGTTCAGTCATGCTGGGCCTTCTTTTTATCTCAGGCTAGAAATAGCGCAGTTTGCTTGGCTATTTCTAGCTCCTCATTGGTTGGTATTACAAGCACCTTGACTTTGCTTGTGGACTTGGAAATTTCTCTGTTGCCGGGAATTCTTTGACTATTGAGCTCTTGATCCAATTCAATTCCTAGACCCTGCAAACCCTGACAGACCAGTTCCCGAATGATATCGGAGTTTTCACCGACCCCAGCAGTAAAGACCAATGCATCGATAGAACCCAGCTGTGCAATGTAAGCGCCCAGGTAGTGCTTGATTCGCTGAACATAAACCTCGATGGCGGTTTTAGAAGCAACATCCCCGGCATCGGCTTTTGCCAGAACATCACGAAGGTCGGCCGAGCCGGTTAGGCCCAGCAGTCCCGATGATTTGTTCAGTAGTAGATCTATGTCTT
>CAZBTW010000091.1:0-4082 GCA_964494925.1 uncultured Aquiluna sp. | reverse complement strand
GTGATGCCGTGGAATCTGCCTGGAAGATTGCCAAGCAGTATTTCAAGATGACCGGCAAGCCCCTAAAGACCAAGGTGATTTCGCGTCAAACTGCCTACCACGGAACCAGCCATGGAGCGCTTTCGATTACCGGAATCGCAGCTTTCAAACAGATGTTTGAGCCATTGGTTCCATCAACATTTAGAATCCCGAACAATAACTGGTATCGAGCTGGCTCAGAATTTAAAACCGAAGATGACTTCGCTATCTGGGCTGCTAATCGCCTTGAGGAGGCGATTTTGTTTGAGGGCCCAGACACCGTTGCAGCTTTCTTTGTGGAGCCGATTCAAAATGCCGGCGGCTGCTTCACTGCACCAAAAAGCTATTTCAAGCGTGTCCGAGAGATTTGCGACAAGTATGACGTGATTCTGGTTGCCGACGAGACCATCACCGGTTTCGGTCGAAGCGGTGAAATGTTTGGATCTCAGCGCTATGACATTCAACCGGACATGATGATCACGGCAAAGGCAATAACCTCTGGCGCTGCACCGCTGGGTGCACTGTTTCTGAAGGAAAAGTTCTTTGAACCTTTCAATGAGGGCACTGCAACTCTTGCCCATGGCTACACATTTGCAGCTCACCCAGTTGCCTGCGCAGTTGCGTTGGCAAACTTGGATATCTACGAGAACGAGAAGGTAGTGGACAACGTCCGCAAGAACTCTCCGGTGTTCCGAAGGACTCTCGAGAAGCTTCTAGACCTCCCGATTGTTGGCGATGTTCGTGGCGATGGCTATTTCTTTGCGATTGAACTTGTCAAGAACAAGGACACCAAGGAAACGCTAACTCGCGAAGAGTCCGAAAAGCTTCTTCGTGGCTTTTTGAACAAAGCCCTCTACGACGCTGGACTGTATTGCCGCGCCGACGATCGAGGAGACCCGGTTGTTCAGGTTGCCCCACCACTGACGATGGGGCCGAAGGACTTTGACGAAATTGAACAAATCCTTAGAAAGGTTTTGATCGAGGCTGGAAAGCGACTGTAACTTTTCCACAGAGTGCTGGCAGGGTTTCAATCCGAGCCCTGCCTGCGCAATAATGCAGTTATGACAGAATTAGCGGCTCTAAAGATCTTCTCATCACCCATCGGTCGCATCGCAGTTGGCTCCACCGAGGTTGGCGTAGCTACGCTCGAAATTTTGATTGCGGGACAATCCAAGGCTGAGTTCTCCAATTCACCCAAAGCCCACAAAATTACACTTGATGCAATTGACAGGCTGGGATCCTATTTCGATGGCAGCACCAAGAGCTTAGAGATCGAAACAGACCTGGCTGGGACCGAGTTTCAGCAAGCGGTCTGGGATGCCATTGCGAAGTTAGAATTCGGGCAAATCACTACCTACGCGGAAATTGCACAAAGCATTGGAAACCCAAAAGCTGTCCGGGCCGTCGGCGGAGCAGTTGGAGCAAACCCGGTGCCGCTGATTATTGGTTGTCACAGGGTGCTGGGATCAAACCGAAAAATCACCGGCTATTCCGGAGGCGAAGGAATCCCGACCAAAAGATGGTTGCTTGAACACGAGCAGATTAGCTATGTTCAATGACCGAACCAGTGCGCTGCAGCTGGGTCACCTCCGACCAGATTTACAAGGACTATCACGATAATGAGTGGGGCGTTCCGCTTCGGGGCCAGCGGGAGCTGTTTGAGAAAATCAGCCTGGAAGGATTTCAGGCTGGGCTCAGCTGGCTTACCATCCTGAAAAAGCGAGAAGAGTTCCGAAGGGCATTCGAGGACTTTGATATCAATAAAGTCGCAAACTTTGGGCAAGACAAAGTCGAAAAACTCCTGTCAAACCCTGGAATCATTCGAAATCGGCTAAAGGTTCACGCCACAATAAACAACGCTCGGCTGGTAATTGAAAAGGACATAAACCTAACCGAACTACTTTGGTCCTTTCAGCCCTCCCCCGGACAGCTTGCAAACCCTGAACCGCTCACCAGCTCAAGCCAATCAGATGACCTGAGCAAGGAACTCAAGTCGCTTGGATTTAAATTCGTTGGCTCCACGACAATGTATGCACTTATGCAATCAACAGGCATCATCAAATCTCATTCAAAAGATTGTTTTCTGTTTTCCTGAAATTTCTGCCCCGCTGGCTACATTAGGTAGATAAGAGGAGAAATATGTCCCCCGAGGAATTCAATCAGACCTTCAGGTCTAACCTGCAGCAGGTCAATGCTTATTTCGCAAGGCGTGTCCCGGCGTCAGAGATCGAGGAACTGGCCTCTCAACTTTTTGAAATTGCCTGGACAAAGCGAGCTCAGATTCCCGAGGGTCTTGAGCTCCCCTGGCTTTACAAGTCCGCCAGGTATTTGGTGGCAAACTTCCATCGCAAGGAACAGGGTCGGTCAAGGATCCTCGCCACCTTTCGAGAGCCAGCTGCAGCCCCCTCAGCAGAATCTATTGCCCTAGCTGACATTGGCCTCTCAAATGCTTTTGCTGGGCTTTCCGCTCTCGAGCGAGAAGTAATCAGCCTTTGGGCTCTTGAAGGCTTGAATCCCGAGGAACTTGGACTAGCCCTAGAGGTCTCTGAAAATGCAGCAAGCATTCGGCTGAGTAGAGCAAAGTCGAAATTAAAAGAATTGCTCCAAGCTGAAAGTTTTGACTGAGTCGGTAGGTATGAAAGATATGAACGAAGAATTTGAACTTAAGAATCGAATAGCTAATGCGGATCCAGCCAAAGGCGCGCCAGATCTATCTGAATCAGTGGTTGCCAGCGCCGTAGGTGCCAAACCTAAGCGCTACGCAGGATTCAAGAATGCCCGATTCGCCCTTGGTACAGCGAGCCTTGCCACCGCCGCACTCGTGGTCGGAATTACATTGCCCAGCAGCATTACACCTCAGCCACTATTCACGGTCGCCGCTGGTTCCAACGAAGTAACTGCTGCCAGCGAGGATGCTGGGATGAGCGCAGATCGTGAACTTGAGTCGATGAAGCGGCCAGGCTGGACTACCTATGAATACATAGCCGGCCCCGGCGTTAGTGACGAAACCGGCTCTGGAGAGGTCTTTCAGGGGAATATCACTGGTGACCCCGAGTCGCTCCTTGAGCGCTTAGCATCGGTTTTTGGCGTTGCTGGCAGTGTTGTTCAGGATCAGTGGTCTAGCCCCGAATACCCTAGCTACTCGGTCTCAGATGGAAACATCTCAATTTCCACCTACTTCTCGGGCACCGGAAGCTGGTACTACTCGAATTGGTCCGATAATCAGGGCTTTGCCTGTGAGGGCTCGTCACCAGAGGGTGATGAAGAATTCAATGGTGGCTGTGAAGAGCTGAAGCCAACTCCAGGACTGATCCCAACCAGTTCCGAACTGACTCGCCAGCTAACCGAGTTGAGTGCCCAACTTGGGTTGGAGATTTCAACAGAAAACCTCACGATTTATCGAGATGACTGGGGTGCCTATGCTTCTTGGCCCTATGTTGCCAAGGGCATCGAAACTGGATTGCAAAACTATGCAAACTGGGGATCAAATGGTGAACTCACCTATTTCGCTTCTCACAGTTTTGAGCTGGTAAGCAGGGGCAGCTATGACACGGTTTCAGCCGTGGACGCAGTTGCCAGAATCAGTGAGGGCCGTTGGTATGGAAATCCTCCAGAGAGCTTTTACCAGAATCAGGTCTTTGCCTCTGAGGATCTTGCACGTTCTACCCAAACAGCGTCAGAGCCTCCAGTAGAGCCGGAACAGCCAGTGACTGAGCCTGCACCTGACCAGGGCGAGGGCTCAACCGAAGAACTTCCAGTGATTGATGAGCCCCAAATTGAGCGCCCAGAGCCACAAGAGCCAGAGATCATTACGCTAACCATCACAGAAGCGCAGGCGACAATGCTCTCGGTTTGGGATTCCAATGGTGGCTACTGGTTAGTTCCTGGCTACGTGCTGTTCAACGACCAAGGCTGGTTTGACGCAGTAATCTCGCTGCCAGAGGGGCTAATTCAGCTTCCAGAACCAATGGAAATAATGCCGTTGGGTCCAGCCGATGACACCGTCACCTCCGAAATGATCGACTAAAAACCAGTCGGGACTATTAGTTCAATTGTCTTGCCAT
>CAZBTW010000090.1:0-4146 GCA_964494925.1 uncultured Aquiluna sp. | reverse complement strand
AGCCAATCTTGAAAGATGGGTCTAGATTGCTCATTGGCTCCTGAGGGATGTAAGCGATGCGCTTGCCACGAAGACTCTTGAAAACAGACTTACCTGCCTTTGCGCCTTTTTCCGAAAGCAGAGTCTTGCCATCGAAAACCACTGAACCAGAAAGGACCTTCGCGCTCTCGGGTAGGAGCCCGAGGACGCTGAAAGCAGTCTGGGTTTTACCTGAACCTGACTCACCGACAATTCCAAGCACTTCACCTTTGTCGATGTAAAGAGAAACACCTTCGACGACTGGCTTGACGCTGCCGTCTCCTTGCGGATATCCGAGGCTCAGATCTTCGACTTTTAGGAGGTGGTCGCCCTCGATGGGCTGAGTCAGTTGGGCAGTTCTATCCGCTAGCTTGTCAATTGCCGTTGTTGCAGTGCTAGCCGGAGCCTTCTTCACCTTTACCTTCTGAGTGTCCTCCAGAGCGTCTCTGAGTGCATTGCCAAAGAGCGCAAAAGATCCAATGGTGAAGGAAATCACAAGGGCTGGCCAAATGACCAACGAGGGTGCGAGGAAGATGTTTCTGAACCCTTCCGAAAGCATGACGCCCCATGTGATCAGGGATGGGTCACCCACCCCAAGGAAGTCAAGTCCGGACTGAATCGAGACTCCAATACCGGCGATCATGGCCGATTGGATAATGATCGGTGCACGAATCACTGTGAGGACGTGCCTACCGATGATTCGAGCGTCGGACAGACCAGTAACTCGAGCTGCGTCTACGTAAAGCTCGTTTCTCACTCCCATAACAGCCGTTCTGGTGAGCCTGAAAAAGCTCGGCGCAATGAGGACTCCCAGGGCAACCATGGTTATCGTGATTGAGGCCCCGAATGAGGCCCTCAGGGCGAGTAGCACGATGATCGCAGGAAGCGCGATGAGGGCCGACGCCAGCCAATTCGCAACTCCATCAAACTTGCCACCGAAGTAGCCGGCCACCAAACCTGTTGGAACACCTAACAGGATGGCTGTTATCACAACGATGAGGGCGGAGAATAACGTTGCCTGGGCACCATAAATGATGCGCGCCAAGACATCACGCCCTGCTGAGTCAGTACCCAGGACTCCTGCCTCGCCAGGTCCTTTCAATACATTTGCCAGGTCAGTGGCATTAGGGTCAACTGCAGTCAAAAACGGAGCGGCGACGGCAGCAATTGCAACAACGGAAAGGATTGCGACGGCGAGGAGGCCGAGAGGGTTACGTAGCACCCTTGTGGCAAGGGATCGCCTAACTACTGGGGTTCCGATTGGTTGACTCATTGCACCCTCACCTTCGGGTTTAGCCAGCCGTTGACGAGGTCGACTAGAAGGTTGACGACAATAACGATCAGGACGGTGTAGACAACTACGCCCATCACGACAGGTGTGTCCCCTAGGAAAGTGGATTGAACGGCTAGGAAGCCCATGCCTGGTAAGGCAAAAATCTGCTCAATTATGACCGTGCCGCCAAGCATGCCTACAAACTGCAGGCTGAGAACGGTTAGACCGGCCGGAGCCGATGCACGTAGAACGTGCTTGAAGAGAATCTCAGACTCTCCAAGCCCCCTGGCCCTAAGTGTGCGAACCCAGTCCATTTCAAGATTCTTTTTGATTGCAGAGCGAATTTGCTGGGCGGAAGAAGCTACCGTTGCCAAAACCAGCGAGAGAACCGGCAAAGCCAAAGATTTTGCCCAGAGCTCTGGTGAGAGCTCGAAGGGAACAAATCCAGTTGCTGGAAGTAGCTTCCACTGAATGGCCACCAGAGTAACGACGAAGATTGCGACTACAAAGTTTGGGATCGCGAACCCTGCGACCGCGAGCATTTGCACCCCTTTGTCAATCCAGCCTCCCCTGACAGCTGCGGCCATTCCCAAGGCTGTGGCCAGCAAGGCTGCAAGCAAGATTGTTGTGCCGACAAGAGTCAATGTGACCGGGAGTCTTTGCGAGAGTTGGTCGACGATTGGGAGGCTGTTAAACCAGCTCGTCCCAAAGTCGCCTTGAATACCCGCCACGAGCCATTCGAGCCAGCGCTCTAGGATGGGACGGGTCAGTCCTAGCTCTTCTTCTTTGGCTGCCAGCTGCTCTGCTGTGGCCAGGTCACCCAGAATGTTTAGAGCGACATTCGAAGTCGAGAAAAACAGTAAGAAGTAAGTCAGCGATGAGAGCACAAATAGGAGAAAGACTCCTGAAAGCAATCGCCTGGCTACAAACAGTGCCATTTTTGCTCCCTTTCTGTTGGTTGGATTGGGAGGATCGGGGTCCCCAAACCGAAAGACCCCGATCCAACCAAACTAGTTAGCTGGTGAGTAGTTGTACAGGTATGGAACTGCGTTCTGTACCTGGTTGGAAACTGCCACCTTGTTTGCGTCGTAGAAGAGTAGCTGTGGTACGCGGTAGAACGGCACGTACCAGGCGTTCTCAACTAGGAAGCGGTTGATTACCTTGCCTTGCTCGGCCACGTTGGCCTCAGAGCCATCTGCCAGGATCGACTCAACGGCAGCGTCGATAACTGGGTCAGAAGAGCCGAGCACGTTCCAAGAAGCGTCCCTGGTAGCTACGAGCTTGGTGTTCACCCAGGAGGTTCCTTGGAAGAGCTGGAACCAGCCGGCTGCATAGTCTCCGGCCTTCATCTTGTTGCGGTACTCGCTGAATGGAACTGCGTCAATCGTGACGTCGAATCCCACTGCACCAAGGTAGTCAACAAGAACAGCGTCCAGAGGAGGAATCAGGCCTCCTGGAAGGGTTAGCTTGACACCACCGTTTGGATAGCCTGCCTCAGCTAGCAGAGCCTTAGCCTTTGCTGGGTCGTAACTGTAGTAATTGTCTAGCTCTGGTACATAGGCGCTCGCACCAGTTCCATAAACCTGGTTGGTGACTTCACCATAACCCTGCTGGATTGCAGCGAGCATGGCCTCGCGGTCAAGAGCGTAAGCAAGTGCCTGGCGAACCTTTACATCTGCCAGTGGGCTACCCAGCTGTCCGTTGTGGTCAAAGATGATTAGACCAGACCAGTCAACGTAGTTGGAAGTCAGAGTCTTGCCAGCGCCTTCAGCGGTAGGAGCAGACTGAATGTCAAGCAGAGTCACATCAACCTGTCCGGACGCCAAGGCGTTCAAACGGGCAGTGACATCAGGAAGGATGTTCATGTTGATCGCAAGCCACTTCTGCTTTGCCTTGTCCCAATAGTTCGGGTTCAACTCAAAGATGATTGATGATCCTGGAATTGAGCTTGAAGAGAGCAGGTAAGGCCCAGAGCCAACTGGCTGGGTCGCGAGACCTTCGGTACCCAGAGCATTTGGGCTAGCCATGAAGCTGCCTGTCGTAGCTAGGTAGTAAATGAAGTCGGGGTTTGCCTCGCTCAGGGTCAACTCAATGGTGTCTGAGTCAACAACAGCAACCGAGACTCCGGCCAAGGTGCCCGAGTAGGGGCCGTTGCCGTTGATGAAGTTGTCGAGGTTTGCTTTGGCAACATCTGCGTCAAAACTTGCACCATCAGAGAAGGTCACGTCTGATCTGAGGTTCATAGTCAGAACGGTCTGGTCGGAGTTCCACGACCAGTCGGTGGCTAGGTTTGGAAGGTAGTCACCCTCAGGAGTACGAAGGACGAGGTTGTCATACACACCCTGATATAAAGGAATTAGGTGACCGATGTCAGCCTGCGATGGATCCCAGGAGCGGATGTCGATCAGTTGGCCAACATTCAGAATCTGCGTTGGAGGAGTATAAGTCTCCTGAGTCTCACCAGAGTTAGCCGGTGAGCTTGAGGTAGCGGTCGTGGATGAGCCACCCGATGCACAGCCCGCCATCGTCAACGCGAGGGCGGCAGCGGCTAGTCCGGCACCGAACTTAGCCAGTGGGTTTAGTTTCATTTTCAAACTCCTTGACGTTATTTAGATTAGGGATAGTGAAACTGACTAGACACTAGAACGGATTTGCCAGATTTGGCAATCGATTTCCATAAAAATTAGATAACGACTTTATAACTACGAACAAACGCCTTGAAATCAAAGGTTTTTATGTTGGCAATCGCTTGTTACAGCGGGCCGCGCAGCGGGGTAGAGTTGCTATTTGGATTAGTTAGAGCATCTCGTGGCGAACAATTGTGGCGTTTCGATCCTGACCAACGCCGATTGCAG
>CAZBTW010000089.1:0-4174 GCA_964494925.1 uncultured Aquiluna sp. | reverse complement strand
TCGGTTGGCACCAGATGTGTCCGCCTGAGTTTGACCAACTGCAAACGATGCTCGATGGTTCTAAGCTGCCGATAGAGGCTATTGAGGTCAGCGGCGTCCTGCCGAGACAATAGGCCGGCAGTGGCAAGGGCCTGCATGGCATCGAATGTGCTGGACGATCTTAAGTTTGCGTCTGTCACGCCGTGAACAAGTTGGAGCAGCTGAATAGTGAACTCCACGTCTCTCAAGCCGCCCCTGCCGAGTTTCAGATTTCGGTCTCGTTCATCAGCTGGAATGTTCTCGATTACACGCTTACGCATTGCTCTTGCATCTTGAACGATGTTGGATCGGTCCTGTCGTGACCAAATAAGAGGTGTGACCTGAGAAAGATACTGAAGCCCCAACTCCTTGGAACCCGCCGAGAATCGAGCCTTTAGTAGAGCCTGGAACTCCCAACTCTTGGCCCATTTTTCATAATAGGAAACATGGGCCTCGACTGTCCTCACCAGTGCACCTGATTTGCCCTCGGGCCTTAGATTTGGATCGACCTCCCACAGACCAGGTTCAATCCCAGATTCGTTGATTACTAGAGCAAGCCGCTGAGCGATCTTGGTGGCGGTGTCCAAGAACTGTGGGGACTCACCCGAGCAGACATAAATAACGTCCACATCACTCACATAGTTGAGCTCACGAGCACCACATTTGCCCATAGAAATAACCGCAAGTTCGGTGCCACGACTTGAATCAACAGTAATTCGACCCTCCGCGATCAACTCGGACCGCGCAACCGTCACGCCTGCCTCAAGCGCGGCATCCGCCAAATCACTGAGCGCCTCCATTACCGAAACCAATCCAGACTCTGGATCAGCCTGAGACAAATCCCAATCTGCTATTTGCGCCAGCTTGGACCGATAGGAAGAGCGCAAAACCTCTCGTGACTCAGTCGAGAGTGGCTCAATGTTTGGAACAGTAGGCGGAGGGTTCTTGGAAAGAAAGTCCATTGCAATAGGAAGTCGACAAAAATAATCAGCTACTGCGTCTGAGGAGCCAACCAACCTAACAAGGCGGTCAAAGCCGCCAGCCTTTTTTAGTAACGCCTTGAGCTCAGTTGGTGCTTGTTCAGCAATTCTCATGACATTGGCAAGAGCCCTGTCTGGGGAGCCCGCAAGTGAAAAAAGTTCGCCTATAGAATCCTCAGGAACGCCGAGTTTGGAAGCAAGTTCACCAAGGCCTGATTTCGCATCTGCCAACGACTCAAAGCCGAGCTTGGCTATCTCGCTGAGCGAACTAGACCTGTTTGATCCAGGGGTATTGCCAGACATCTAAAGGGTTTTTAGATTCTGTTCGATCTCATATGGAGTCACCTGTGCGCGGTAGTCCGCCCACTCATTTCTCTTGTTCGCCAGCACAAAATTGAACACAGACTCGCCAAGAACCTCTGCTACCAGTTCCGACTCTTCAAGCTTCTTAATCGCGTGATCAAGTGACTGTGGCAGCGCCTCAATGCCTAGAGCTTTTCGCTCCATGTTTGAAAGCGCCCAGACATCCTGCTCAATTTCCTCAGGAAGCTCATATTTCTCTTCAATGCCCTTCAGTCCCGCAGCAAGCAAGAGTGAATAGGCAAGGTAAGGATTAGCAGCGGCATCCATGGCTCGATACTCAATCCTGGTGCTCTGGGATTTCTCTGGCTTGTGCAGTGGAACACGCACCAAAGCACTTCGATTATTGTGACCCCAGCTAACGTAGCTTGGAGCCTCACCACCACCCCAAAGCCGCTTGTAGCTGTTGACATACTGGTTGGTTACCAGCGTGATCTCGGGTGCATGTTTCAACACACCTGCCATGAACTGTCTGGCTGTGTTAGACAGGTGATACTTAGCTGCCGCATCGAAGAAGGCGTTCTTGTCGCCCTCAAAAAGCGAGAAGTGGGTGTGCATGCCAGACCCCGGCTGTGACGTGAAGGGTTTGGGCATGAATGTCGCGTAGACACCCTGCTCAATGGCGACCTCCTTGACGACAGTCTTGAAGGTCATGATGTTGTCGGCCATCGATAATGCATCCGCGTAACGAAGATCAATCTCGTTCTGGCCGGGGCCACCTTCATGATGTGAAAACTCCACGGAAATTCCAAGCTGCTCAAGCATGGTGACAGCCCGTCGCCTGAAATCATGAGCGGTGCCACCTGGCACGTTGTCAAAGTATCCAGCGTTGTCTACAGGTACTGGCTGTCCAGATTCATCGACCGAACTGGATTTCAAAAGGTAGAACTCTATTTCGGGGTGAACGTAGAAACTAAAACCCATGCTTGCTGCTTTGGCTAGCGTTCGTCGCAACACATTTCTTGGATCAGCAGCTGCGGGCTGACCGTCTGGGGTTGCTATGTCGCAGAACATGCGGGCCGCGGGATCGACAGTGCCGCGCCACGGGAGGATCTGAAAGGTGGATGGATCCGGAATTGCAAGCATGTCTGCTTCTGAATTCCGAGCCAAGCCCTCAATCGATGAACCGTCGAAGCCAATGCCTTCAGCAAAGGCTCCTTCGATCTCAGCGGGGGCTACGGCAACGGACTTTAGCGAACCTGCGACGTCGGTAAACCACAACCTGATGAATTTAACGCCACGTTCCTCGATGGTTCTTAAAACAAACTCTTGTTGCTTGTCCATAAAGCCTCCCTACCTGTCTAATAGGCTATCGGTTGTGATGCCAATAAAAGTAGCTTTTGCGCAGACTAACCCAGTGGTCGGTAACCTTGTGCAGAATCTAGACATGGTCGAAGCTGCAATCACAGAAGCTGCTGAGCTTGCCGATGTTCTTGTCTTTGGTGAGCTGGCGCTTTGCGGCTACCCACTAGGTGACCATAGCTATCGTGCCGACTTGATAGAAGCCACCGAAATAGCACTTGCGAAACTAATTGACTTCACGGCCTCCCCTGCAATCTCAGACCTCACAGTGGTCATAGGACACGTGAGTATGGCGCTAAAAAAACAACCAGATTTTCAGTCGTCGAGGGCAATTGCGCACAACTCAGCAAGCGTGATCCGCGGTGGCAAGTTGCTGGGGACATATCACAAACAGTTGTTGCCCAACTTCGACGTCTTTGACGACTGGCGCAACTTCATTCCCGGGTCAGACGAGTTGATATTCGATGTTTCGGGTGTGACCTGTGCAATTGCAATCTGCGAAGACATATGGACTGAAGCTCAGAGCAGGCCAGAGTCACTGGGTCAGGCTGGTGTCGATCTACTGTTGGTATTGAATGGCTCCCCATACACACGCTCTAAAGCAAGCGAACGAAGATCTGCCGCCAGAGGGTTTCAGAATGGTTACTGGCTGGCATATGCGAACCTTGCGGGCGGCCAGGACGAACTGGTTTTTGATGGAGGAAGTTTTCTCCTTGATCCAGAAGGCAATGAGGTCTCACGTGCGCCATTTGATACCGGGGTTTTTGTTGCAGAAAAGACCAACCTAGAGCCACTAGCCTCAGACGATTTAGAACTACTTTGGAGCGTCTTAGTTCGAGGACTGCGCGATTATTGCGTGAAGACCGGCCAATCAAAGGCAGTTCTGGGGCTCAGTGGTGGAATCGACTCGGCACTCTCGGCAGCAATTGCAGTTGAGGCACTGGGAAGCAACAACGTGCTTGGCGTGGCCTTGCCCTCTAGATATTCCTCCGATCACTCGTTAGCTGACGCTCATGAACTGGCGAGCAATCTCGGGATCGAGATTCGCGATGTGCCTATTGACCCTGCCCACAGCGTTTTTGAGCAAATGCTGACGATAAGCGATCTGGCAGCCGAAAACTTGCAAGCGCGGCTCAGGGCAGTTGTACTAATGGCTATTTCCAACAGTGAGAATTACCTACTACTGACCACTGGAAATAAATCTGAGATAGCTGTTGGCTACTCAACTATGTACGGGGATTCGGCTGGTGGATTCGCGCCAATCAAGGACGTTTTCAAGACCGATGTTTGGCGACTGGCGTCATGGCTCAACCAAACAAGTGGCAGGAAAGTGATTCCTGAAAATTCAATTTCAAAGCCACCAAGTGCCGAGCTAAGACCAGGGCAGCTGGATAGCGATAGCCTGCCTGACTATGAGCTTTTGGACAGAGTCTTAGCACTATTGATCGAGCATTCGGCAACCGTTGCAGAAGTAGTAAGCCACGGATTTGAAATGGACGAGGTGCTGAGGATAG
>CAZBTW010000088.1:0-4279 GCA_964494925.1 uncultured Aquiluna sp. | reverse complement strand
GCACGAGACTGATGCAATGTTTATGGCACTTCTTAGGAAAAAGTAGGGAGAATCATGCAAATCAATCCTTCGATCCTCAGTGCCGACTTTGCAAACCTTGAATCTGAGTTATCAGAGATCAAGACTGCAGACATGGCTCACATCGATGTCATGGACAATCATTTTGTCCCGAATCTCACCATTGGGCAGCAAGTAGTTGCCAGGCTTGCACAAGTCAGCCCGATTCCCTTGGATGTCCACCTAATGATTACCGACCCAGATCGCTGGGGGCCTGCCTATGCCGAGGCTGGGGCGGCATCAGTGACCTTTCATCTAGAGGCCGTATCCGAGCCGCTGGTGCTTGCGAGCAAACTGCGCCAGGCCGGCGCCCGCCCTGCGATTGCCATAAAACCAGGGACATCGGTTTCGGAGATTAAGAGCCTGCTTGAGCATTTTGACATGTTGCTTGTGATGACCGTGGAACCGGGATTCGGCGGTCAGCCGTTGCTGGTTGAAACGCTCGAGAAAATTGCCCAGGCAAGAGCGCTAATTGATTCCTCAGGAGCAAAGGTTTCGCTCCAAGTCGACGGGGGAGTCACTGAGAACAATATTGCCCAGCTGGCGGAGCTTGGTGCAGACTCTTTCGTTGCCGGTTCAGCGATCTTCAACCATCCAGATCGTGCCCTGGAGATCCTGAAGCTGAGGACTCTTGCAGAGAACGCAGTCCACAAGCGGTAATCTATAGCAATGAAATCCTTCAACGAACTCTTTACCGAGCTTGAATCACGCCGGTCCCAGCCAGTTCCTGATTCCGGGACAACCACTCTGTTAGATGCTGGCGTTCATGCGATCGGAAAGAAGCTAGTTGAAGAGGCTGCCGAACTGTGGATGGCATCCGAGTATGAATCAGACCAACAGGTTGCTCTCGAAGCATCGCAATTGATTTATTACGCTCAATTGCTACTTGTAGCGCGCGGGATACCGCTTTCTGCTGTTGAGGAAGTGCTCTGATGCTGAGAGTAGCTGTTCCAAACAAGGGCATTCTTTCCGAGTCAGCGATTTCCATGTTGAAAGAGGCCGGTTATCAAACCCGTCGCGACACCCAAGAACTGCACCTCGTTGACACCGAAAACGGCATCGAATTTTTCTACCTACGTCCGCGCGACATCGCAACCTATGTTGGCTCGGGTTCACTGGATGTAGGACTTACTGGCCTGGATCTACTGATGGATTCGGAGTCTGAGGCCGAAGAAATAGCCGACCTAGGTTTTGGTGGGTCAACATTTCGATTTGCCGCACCTGAGTCATCTTCATTTTCAGACATTCAAGACCTTCAGGGGAAAAGATTGGCTACCGCTTATCCAACCTTGATTGCTAACTACTTGAAACAGCACGGCATCGATTGCGAACTGGTCAAGTTGGATGGGGCCGTTGAATCGGCTGTAAAGCTCGGGGTTGCCGATGCAGTTGCCGACGTGGTGTCTACCGGAAATACTCTTCGCAAGGCGGGCCTGTCGATCTTCGGACCGGTGATAATCAAATCCACCGCAAGGCTGATCGCCGCCCCTGGAAAGGCCCAGGAGGCCAACAAGCTACTTATGCGCCTCAAGGGCGTCTTGGTTGCCAGGCAGTACGTGATTATTGATTACGACTGCCCCAAGGACTTGGTTGATAAGGCTGTCGCAATAACGCCAGGAATTGAGTCGCCAACTATCTCGCCATTGGCTGACCAGGATTGGGTGGCGGTTAGGGCCTTGGTTTTGGCAAATAAGACAAACCAAATAATGGACGAACTGTATGCGGTGGGAGCTAGGGCCATTTTGGTGTCAGCCATTCACGCCGCGAGAATCTAATGCCGGCAATTCGAGTGATTCCCTGCCTCGATGTGGCAGCCGGAAGGGTCGTCAAGGGAGTTAAGTTCGAAGACCTGCGAGACAGTGGCGATCCGGTCTTACTAGCTCAGGATTACTATCAGCAGGGCGCTGACGAGCTTACATTTCTGGATGTAACGGCAGCAACCGAAGATAGATCCACGACGCTTGACATGGTCACCCAGTGCGCTGAGCAGGTTTTTATTCCTCTCACAGTCGGAGGAGGCATCAGAGAGCTTGATGATGTCAGCGCTCTGCTTGCAGCCGGTGCCGATAAGGTATCGGTTGGCTCTGCCGGGGTGAATAATCCGGACCTTTTACGTCAAATTAGCCAAACACACGGCAATCAGATCTTGGTCGTTTCACTCGACATCAAGCGCGGTGAAGCACCTTCTGGGTTTGTCATAACAACTCACGGAGGCCGGAACACGACAGACCTGGACGCTATGGCCTGGATTGAAAAAGTTCAGGAGCTCGGCGCAGGCGAACTGCTTGCCAACAGCATTGACGCCGATGGCACCAAGGATGGTTTTGACATCGAATTGATTGAGAAAATCAAATCAATAAGTTCCATTCCAGTAATTGCATCCGGAGGTGCTGGGACTTTGAATCATTTCGTTGAGGCTGCCGAGGCTGGAGCCGATGCACTTTTGGCTGCGAGTGTATTTCACAACCGCGAACTGAGCATTGCCGATGTAAAGTCAAAATTGAAAACTGCTGGATTTGAGGTTCGATGAGCAAGCTTGACATCTCCGGTGTGAAATTTGATTCCGCGGGCTTGGTCCCGGTTGTTGTGCAGGATGCAAACACTCTAGAAGTTCTAATGCTTGCCTACGCCAACATTGAATCGCTGGAGAAGACAGAGAATCTGGGCGAGATGGTCTTTTATTCGCGGTCCCGGTCCGAGATTTGGCACAAGGGGCTCACAAGCGGAAATGTCCTGAAGGTTGTCAGCTTGGAATTGGACTGCGACGGCGACACGATACTTGCCCTAGTTAATCCTGCTGGTCCAGCTTGTCATCGCGGCACAACTACTTGTTTTCGGGAGGACTGATGATTTCTTTTGAGGAATTCGAGGTTCTTGCCGCCCAATACAACGTCATACCTGTAACCAAAAGACTCTTTGCCGGCAGTGAGACACCAATCGGCATCTATCAAAAGTTGGCTGACACTCGTCCCGACACATTTTTACTTGAGTCAGCTGAACAAGGTGTTTGGGGCAGATATTCGTTTATTGGCTCGGAATCCAGAGGGCAACTGCTTGCCACCGAAGACGGGGTGACCTGGGTCGGAAATAGCTCCCCACTTCCAACATCAGAAGAGCTGTCATCAGATCCGGTAACTGCGCTGGAGTCGATACAGACAGCCTGGAAATCCAGTCCTGCTGATTTCCCATTGAGTTCTGGCTTGGTTGGATTCATGAGCTGGGGAGCAGTGAACCTCACTGAGAAGCTTCCGGCAGCCAAAGAGCAGGCTTACTCGATACCGCTCTATGGATTCAATCAATTCTCTGAAATGGTGGTTTTGGACCACCAGAGGTCTGAATTGATTTTGGTGAGCGTTGTCTTCCTCGATGGCTCACCGTTGCGCGAGATCTATGACAGGGCGGTATTGGGCCTCACTAACCTGGAACAAAAGGTTCGCGAGCCATCGCCAGCAATGATCTCGGAGCCAAACTGGCCTGAGGCTGACTTCAGCTCTAACACAGAGCACGAAGAGTTTCTCAAGAGGATAGAACGCGCCAAGGAGCACGTGAAGGTTGGGGACGTCTTCCAGGTCGTAATTTCACAGCGGTTTGACCAGGCAGTAACTGCTGATGCTCTTGAGGTTTACAGAGCACTTCGCGCCATGAACCCAAGCCCCTACATGTACTTGACGCGCTGGCAGGATTCTGACGGAAAATTTGACATCGTTGGGAGCTCTCCAGAGGCGCTGGTAAAACTAAGTGGACAGCGAGTAATTACCCACCCAATCGCAGGTTCAAGGCCTAGATCAGATTCGGCGACGCTAGACAATCAGCTGGCGGAAGACCTGCTAGCAGACGAGAAAGAGCGAAGTGAACATTTGATGCTCGTTGATCTGGCGCGAAATGATCTTTTGAAGATCTGTGCTCCTACCAGTCTTGAAGTAACTGAATTTATGCAAATTCACCGTTTCTCACATGTAATGCATTTGGTTTCAACTGTGGAGGGGACTCTCAAAACAGGAGTAAGCGCAGTTCGTGCAATGCTTGCCACTTTCCCCGCCGGGACCCTATCGGGTGCCCCAAAGCCGAGGGCGCTCGAAATTATTCATGACCTCGAAAATCAGTATCGAGGCCTATTTGGTGGTGTTGTGGGCTATTTTGACTTCCAGGGAAATGCGGACCTAGCCATCGCAATCAGGACAGCCGTTATCCGAGACGGTGTGGCAAGAGTGCAGGCTGGAGC
>CAZBTW010000087.1:0-4306 GCA_964494925.1 uncultured Aquiluna sp. | reverse complement strand
CATCTTGAGGTGTCGCATCGAAATCGTATAGGAGCTCAAGAACCGCATAACTGCTCCAAAGCAAAGCTAGGCCCTCTCCCTCAACAAGCCAATTTGCCTCAAGCACTTGCCTATCATGGTCAGTCATTGGAAAAAAATTTCCCTTTTGATCCATGTCAAACGTCCAAGTTTTCTCAAAGTCGCGACCATCTTGCAGTTCAACGATCATGTTCCTGCCACAGATCTCATATTCGATCCATATTTCTGGCATTCCGTCAGACACAATATGGCCATCAATACACCTGAAGGAATTGGGGATCATAAATTGAATCTTTGTATGCGTCTGGGCTTTACGAAATTCTAGGTACTTCAAATGAAGGGCGATTTCGAAATCCTCCCATGTTGCGCCTGCGACAGCAACACAGGTCGCGCATAGTGCGGGCACTCTTAGTATCCCCAGTCTTGTTGAGGTTCTACCGACAGAAGAGACAGGATATGCGTTAAGGCCATCGGCATCGTTGAGGCACCGTCCACCAGATTCAGAGACTTCTCGAATACATATTTATCGTTGCCTTGGAGGCGCAGATTCCATCCCCAACCCCCTAAAGCGTCCTTAACTTTTGGTGACAGGTAAATCAAATCTTTCGTGAGAAAGCTAACTCGACCGATTTCTTGACTATCAGTGAAAGTCGAAGAGATGGTTACTCCATTTGGCAAAAGAGACGAGTGTGCTTTGACTTGTTTGGCTCCTTTGGTGAGAGGTGATTCTTTGTATGATTCGACAAAGCGATACCAGGGGCTTTCTGGGCCAAATGGTAAGCGAGCTTTAATTTCTTCATTCATGTTTTAACTTCCTATCTCTTGTTGTTTTCGTTGACTTCAGCCAGGTAGGCGAAGTTTGGTTCTTTTGAGCGTTTTGCTGTTTCCGAAAGCTCAAACCGATCTGGCTCAGTCGGGGTTGCGGCCTTGTGGCATACAGCAATCCCTTCAGATGTTGCTTTATCTAGGCAACGTCGCGCGGTCGCCGTAGACATTTGAAGTACTTCGGCGAATTCAGATACGGTCATTAGGCCCACCAACTTCTCGCGCACGCGAGCAGCCTGTTTAGACATTGATTCCGACTCAATCTGAGTGAAGACTTTTCCTTCTTCACCAACATCGGCAAGGTATAGCCCTCGAAGAGTTTCGGTACGTGCATTACGGTTTTTCCCACCATGTGAAAACTCTGTGGACAAGGCAATCCAGGCTTTCTTTCCACCCACAGTTGGCATGAAGCTTTTACTCTCGTCATACATAGTCATCACACAGTCGGCGCGGCCCTTGAGCGCACTGGATCCGCGCATTTCAGGGCGATCAGTCTGCTCAGTATTCTTTGTTGGGTGATGCACGAAAAGCAGGGCTGATTCAGGGCGAATCTTGACTGCGCGGTTCAATGCCTCTGAATTCAATGCACCAGCGTTTTCGTCCGTGACACCCGCAGTGGCAGCCCAGGTATCAAAAATGATTAGATCAACCGATTCACGATTTGCTACTTCAGAAATCTTTTTGATGCTTTCGTCATTAAAGAGATTCGCGCCGTCAATGAAAAATAGTTTTCCTCGAAGGTCATCCATGGCATACCCGTTGACCTGAATCCAAGTCTCAAGACGTTGATAAAAACCAGCCTTACCCTCGCCCAGAACAATGAGAACCTTGCCTGCTCGCGTTTGTTTGCCTAACCATGGCAGCTCAAAAACGATGCGGCAGCTCATGTCCACATAGGCATAGGTCTTTCCGAGATTAGGGCGTGCAATCATAAAATTGATTGACTCAACATAAATCAGATCCTCTACGAGATAGCTTCCTTTGGTTGCTTTCAGATCGTCGAGGGTTAGTTCAATTGAACCGTTGAAGTTTTCAGACGCGATTTTCGATTTCGCCTCGTCGGTAGCTTTCATCTCTTCGTATTTGATCGCCGCGAGCGCCTTGATTTTTAGGTCCTGGCGGGCTGTGCTGTTGTCGTTCATTAGTTGTTCTCCTTGGTAGCTTGAGGGCCGCCAAATTTGCGGACAGCTCCTTCGAGGGCGGCGGTCCATTCGATTCGGTATTCGTGTGTGTCGTATTCGCCAAAGAGCCAGAGTGCTTGCAAAAGTTCAAGTGCCTCCGCGATTCCTGGGTGTCCAGCTGCTCCAAGTAGAACTAGCTCTGTTTGCTTGGTAATCATGACTTGGTGGTCGAAATCTTCTGTTGGGAAACGCTTGATGGCTTCCACGACTCGATAATCGGCGGTTGCGGGATTCAGGTTTTCGATCCAGTCATCTAAGGTTCCTGAGTACTCGTTCGGCTTTGCGGTTTTTGTTTCATCGAGCAGCCACTCGGGCGCATCGGCGAGTTCCGTAAAATTGGGTGGAGTATCCGAGTATGCAATGACATAGGAACTGCCAGTCTTTCGATCCAACCCCGTGCGAATAGTCTTTTTGTCGGGTGATCGGTAGTTGTTGTCTGGACCTAGTGGCTTACCTGGATTGCGATAAAAAATGTGCTTTCCGCCAGACGGTGTGACTTGCGAATAGCTTTCAGGTGTTTCTAGATTGTTTTCGAGAAGAAAATTGAAGCCGTCTTCGGCCTTGTCCAGATCAACGTCAATGTCATTAACTACGATGTTGTCACCCACCCAGACTCCAACAAGGCGATTAGGGTTAGCCGCCCGCATGCTGCGGACCAGCAGTTCATCTTGTGTCGCGCCAAGATGGCCATTTCGAATGGCGGGGGTTTTGCACTTATGTAAACTGCCGCCTACCCATGTGTCTGCTTCATATGCGGGAAACACTGGGCGAAACTTTGACCAGGCGAGGGCTTGATTTAGGCGATCCATGAGCCACCTCCTGCCAGGTTGCGGTTTGCATAAACTTGTGCCTTTTCATGAGGAGCGAGAGTGTTTGCAACACTGCCGCGAGCGCCGATTCCGCTAGTCGTAAGGGTTGTGCCTTTGAAAAGGGCTTTGCTTTGCAGCTTTTCATTATCTACATGTCGTAAGACATGCAATTCCTGAGCTGAGAAACAGGTTTCTCCCGCCTGGGGAGTCGTGGTTAAAATGGCCATGTCGGACCTTTCTCTTTAGTAGGGGGTGGGATTTGACATTGAGCGCTCGGGTTGCAGCCCGAGCGTTAGCTTTAACGTAGGTGTTCCTGCTCCCAAGATTCGATCACCTCTAGTGGAAATCGAAGTTGTTGACCGATTGGCAGAACCTTCAAACCAATGCGGCGGTAATTGCTGTAAATCCACTGGTGACTCTTCTGCCAGCGCTCTGCCAACTGCCCCACGGTTAGGCACTTGGTGGGTCCGTTCACTCATCCTCCATTTTTTTGTAGTGTTTGGTGCTTATTACTACATGGTAGCACAAATATGTAGTGATGTGTTAGAATTGCTACATGAAATTTCAATTAGAAGTGTTAAACAACGGCAGGCGCTGGGATGCGATCGGGCTCGGGGATGGGCTTGTTGCGACCGTTGAGCTTAAAGTTCGAGGGGGAAAGGCCATGTCTGACTGGTGGATATCGGGACTTAACTCAGATCAGGAGCTCGTTGCCCTGGCAAGGATGTCTTTTGGGCTAGGGGTAAGAACCCACGCCGAAGCTATGGCTCAGTTGACGCGTATTTACGAAGATGTATTGAAGGAGCCTCTCTCCAAGCTCGTATTGCTCGGAGGTTTTAGTGACGCACCGAATACTGGTTCAAACGAAAACAAGTTAGCGCTGTGTCGCGCCCACCTCGATTGCCATGAGGAGCTGGGGAACGTCGGGGCGACGCAACCCATTCGTGTTGACGCCGCCCGCCAATTTCAATTGATTAAATCCTTCGGCTACTCGACTGCGCAAAAACTCATCTCAGAGAGAACTGGGTTGCCAAGATCAACAGTGGACAGGCGTTTATACCTTGCCAGGGAGTCTGGTCTACTCCAAAAAATGTCAGACGCCGACGATATAAATATTTAGCAAACCAGCAAAGGACTAACGTGCCGAGAAAAGTAAACAGGCTGCCTGGCATCAAACTGTTGCCGTCTGGCAATTGGCAAGCCCGCGTATTCCACGTCAGTGGCGAAGAGTCCAAAAATTTCCAGCGCCAGGACGACGCACGTGCATGGCAGACTCGCCTGAGGTTAGATCTAGAACGCTGCCCATCAGGTATTTCACGCAGCAAGAGAATGTGGAGTGCGTCACTGTTAGCGCCAACGGGAGTGATCACAAAATCATTCGACGATTTGGATGAAGCAATCGAGTGGTTCAAAGACGGCAGTGACCAGATTCGCAAAGGCACCTGGATTGACCCTGATCGAATCGGCGAAACG
>CAZBTW010000086.1:0-4407 GCA_964494925.1 uncultured Aquiluna sp. | reverse complement strand
GGGATTTGAACCCACGACCCCTTGTCCCCCAGACAAGTGCGCTACCAAGCTGCGCTACAGCCCGTTACCTTCCGGCAACCTCCAAAGTCTATTGGTTTGCCGAGGTTCGAAGACGCCTCTCGGCAATTATGATTCCTGCGACAAACAATAAACCTGCTACACAAGCAATTACCGGACCGATCGGCTCTGAAATCTGCAGGAGTTCTCTAGCTTCATTCTGCCAAGGCCATAGTGCTCGAAGTGAGCCAATCATGAGACCTAGCATCAGACTCAATGTGAGGACTCGAAAGCGCTCCAGCAGCCACTTGATGACCTTCGCAAACACCAACAGTCCAGCTATCGCACCTATGAGAAAAAGCCCCAAATAACCAAAGTTCCTCTCATTGACAGCAGCGATTGTTGGAGCATAAAGCCCCACTGCAAGCAAGAAAAATGATCCCGAAACCCCAGGCAAAACCAAAGCACAGACTGCAAGCCCAGCAAATAGAATCACTTGCCACCACATTGGATCAGCCTGTGAGGCACTGGGAAGTGAGGTCATCCAATAGGCAAGCACCGCTCCCCCAAAAACCAGTGCAAGCACCGCAACATTGAAGCCCCTGCCAATCATTCTTGCTGGAACATAAAAGGAAGCTATTAGCAAGCCCGCGAACAGGGCTCTGATGATTTCTGGTTCTGCTTCGAACAGTGGCTCAATTAGGGCGGCAACGGCAAAAATTGCCGTGATCATTCCCAATAGAATTGGCAATAAGACATCGAAGCGAATTTGCCGAAATTGCTCCTTGGCCGCCTGGCCGTTTCCTTTGGACAGGAGTGCTAACGCGGAACCAAAATTCGAAACACCAGCAATGATGGTCTCGTAAACGCCAACTATCAACGCAACGGTTCCTCCGGAAACTCCCGGAATTACTTCGGCTGTTCCAATGAGAAAGCCTCTGATGAGGTTCAAAAAAGAGGATTTAGGCTGCACTAGCGAACCCTTTTCCGACGCTCCCTGACTCTGACTCCAAGCTCGACTGGTGAGCCCTCAAAGCCATAGGTTTCCCGAAGCTTGCGAATGATGAACCTGCGGTAGCCGGCCTCTAGGAAGCCAGTGGAGAAGACCACAAACTTTGGAGGCCTTGCGGCAGCTTGGGTTCCAAACAAAATTCTTGGCTGCTTTCCACCCCTGATTGGGTGAGGATTTGAAGCCTGAAGCTCCTGCAGGAAAGCATTGAACTTTCCGGTAGGAACTCGCTTGTCCCAGGACTCAAGCGAAAGCTCTAGCGCTGGAACCAGCTTTTCCAAGTGTCTTCCGGTCAAGGCTGAAAGGTTTACTCGCGGGGCCCAGTCAACATGGGCAAGGTCTGCCTCAATCTCTTTTTCAAGCTGAGAGCGTCGATCGTCATCCAGCAGGTCCCACTTATTGAAAGCCAGCACCAGGGCTCGTCCAGAGTCAAGGGCTAGCTGCACGATGCGAACATCAGCCTCGCTGACCGGCTGGGTAACATCTAGCAGTACTACTGCAACTTCGGCGCGTTCCAGCGCAGCTGCAGTTCTTAGCGCTGCGTAGAAATCAGCACCCTGCTGCTTATGCAGCTTCTTGCGAATACCTGCAGTGTCGACAAATCGCCACATCTTGCCGGCGATCTCAACCTGCTCATCAATTGGATCTCTGGTGGTTCCTGCCAAGTCGTTTACAACCGCGCGGTTGGTGCCGGTGGCCTTATTCAAAAGCGAGCTTTTTCCAACGTTCGGGCGCCCAATTAGGGCCACTCTGCGAGGGCCTGAGAACTGGTCATCAGCTACCGCTGATTTTTCTGGAAGCATCTTCAGTGCTGCGTCTAAGAGATCCGCCACGCCTCGCCCGTGTAGGGCTGAAACTGGGAATGGCTCACCTAGCCCAAGTGACCACAGGGCTGCAGCCTCTGGCTCTAGGTGGAGATCATCTATTTTGTTAGCCACCAGGATTACTGGCTTTCCGCTAGCTCGAAGCATTTGAACGACACGTTCATCCGATGCTGTTGGCCCAACCATGGCGTCGACCACGAACAAAACTCCGTCGGAAAGCTCGACTGCAACTTCAGCCTGCTTGGCAACCGACAAATCAATGCCTTTGGCGTCAATTTCCCAGCCTCCGGTGTCGACCAGAGTGATTGGCCTGCCGTTCCACTCTGCCTTATAGGAAACGCGGTCTCTGGTGATGCCTGGCTTGTCTTCAACGACTGCTTCGCGTCGTCCCAAGATTCTGTTGACCAGGGCTGACTTACCTACATTTGGTCGACCTACAATTGCCAAGACCGGTGGTGCGCTGTGGAAGCCGGCTTCCGGTGAGTCAGCTAGATCGATGTCGAGAAGCTCAATGTCCTCTTGATCCAACTCGTAATCAACGAGCTCATCCTTTAGAAGCTTGCTTTTGGCTTCATCTAGGTTCTCTAAATCACTCACTTACTCACCTCCCGGATCATTGCTACCAGGGCAGCAACGCTGCCATCAAAAGTCATTTCTGTCGTGTCAAGCAGCTCTACGCCCACTCCTGGAGTTATAAAGTCTGCAACCTGCCCATCAGAGCGGTCTCGATTCAGAATATTTTCAGAAGGTTCTGTTCCATCCAGACCTCGACGCTCTAGCCTAACGCTTTCTGAAGCAGTAAGCAGCACTTTTAGTTCCGCATCCGGGGCCACCACAGTGGTGATGTCTCTTCCCTCCACCACAATGCCGGGATTCTGGCAGGCTTCAATGCGCGCTCGGGCATCCAAAAACTGCAGTTTTCGGACCTCTGGCATTCTTGCGACCTCACTGACCAGCGAGGAAACTCTTGCGGTTCTGATTTCATCGGTGACGTCTTTACCCTCGAGCATCACAAGTTCATTATCGGGATCGGTGGAAATCAAATAGTCAAAACCGTCAATCAGCCCTTGAAGACTCTGGTTGTGATTATTGGAACGATGAATAGCAAACGCTCGATAACCTGCCCCGGTGTCAAGGTAACCAAAACCCAGCTCTCTGGCAGCCTGTCTTGAGACACTAGATTTGCCCGAGCCGGCAGGACCATCAACGGCAATAACGATACTTGCCATTAGGCCAACCGCCATCCGTTTTCGATCAGGGCCTCCGATAGTTTTGCTGTGACCTCTGGCAGCACCTGCATCTCAACAATTCCGATGGGGGCACCCGGAGAGTGTTCGAGGCTGATGTCCTCAAGGTTCACGCCAATTTCCCCAACAAACACCAGCAGGGCCGCTAGGGCACCCGGAGAATCGTCAAGAAGCGCAGTGACAATGTCATACTCAAAATACTTGCCGCCATGTTTACCCGGGATTCTCGCAACACCCTGGTTGCCTCGGACAATCAAGGAAGCTAGCTGTTCGACAGAGGATTCCGAGCCTAGGTCTTGGAAGCTTTTCTCAAGATCCTGCAGGTCGGCTATCAGCTTTCTGATCAGCGGCCTCACCTCAGTCTGATTTTGCTGCAGAATCTGCAGCCACATATCTGGATCACTGGCTGCAATTCTCGTGGTGTCACGAAGCCCTTGGCCGGCAAGGCTCAACATCTCAGACGATCCCTCAGTAAGTCTTGCAGCGAGCGCCGACGAGACCAGCTGGGGCAAGTGTGAAACCAAAGCAACGGCGCTGTCATGCTCTTGTGGGCTCATTACCACTGGCAGCGCATCTAGCTGCATGGCCAGATGGCGAACTAGATCTATTTGTTCTTTCGAGGTTTTGTCGTGAGGAGTCAGCACCCAGGGCCTTGCAAAAAATAAATCGGCTCTGGCACCAACTGGACCGGTGCCTTCTCGCCCAGCCATCGGGTGAGAGCCCAGGTATCTTGAAGCTGATTCAGGGGCTTGATCCATGACCTTTTCAAGTATTTGACTCTTGACGCTAGCGACATCGGTCACCAGAGCATCAGGGTGCAGGTTCAGTTGCTCCACGACAACTTTTGCAGTGTGAGCAGGTGGAACACACACCACCACCAACTCTGGCTCTTGATTCAGCTGCTTGCCCGCTCCATAGGCAATGGCTAGATCCAGATTTGAATTTGAACTGTCGCTTAGGTCGGCAATCAGGTCTTTTTTGGCCAATGCCAGACCGAGGCTGGTTCCAAGTAAACCAACCCCAACAATCTTTACCCTTGTGATGCTCACTGCGCTAAATCAGACCTAAGGGCCTGCGCTCCCCTGAGGTAAACGTGTTGTATTTCTGATCTTGGAGTATCTGTTTCAACATGCATCATCAGTCGGATTACCCGCGGGAGGGCATCTTTTACATTCATTTCAACTGAGCACATCAATGGCACATCGCCCAAGCCCAGCTCCCTGGCGGCCACAGCCGGGAACTCGCTGGTGACATCGGGAGTTGCAGTGAACCAGACCGAGATCAAATCGGCGCTCTGGAGTGAATTAGCGTGCATGACCTTGGTAACCAG
>CAZBTW010000085.1:0-4418 GCA_964494925.1 uncultured Aquiluna sp. | reverse complement strand
AGAATGATTTTGTTTACGGTCATAACGCTCATTAGCTTAGTAAAACAGGCTGACTTAGACTAGAGAGCATGTCAATGAAGCCCGGGCTAGATAAAGCCGAACTCAGCCAGAAAATTTCCCCGAAGCAAGACCTGTTTCGCCATGTCAATGGCAGCTGGTTGGACAACACCGAGATTCCCGAAGACAAAGCCGTCTATGGCAGCTTCTACCTGCTAGCTGATGACGCTGAGCTTGCAGTCAAGGAAATCCTGGAGGAGGCAGCCTCAAATCCACTTCCTGGCGTGAGCCAGCAGATTGGTGATCTATACGCGTCCTTCCTGGATGAAGAACGGATTGAAGCACTGGGTGCCAAGCCACTTCAGGAGGATCTCAAGAAGATCAACGGCATCCAGAATTTCCCGGAGCTATTCAGGATGCTGGGAGCTCTAGAGCGAACCGGTGTTGGCGGACTCTGGGGAAGCTACATCGATAATGATCCAGGGGATCCGGAGCGCTATTTAGTTCACCTCTACAACGGAGGCCTAGGGCTACCAGACCGGGATTACTACACCGACGAAAAATACGCAGAGATTAGAGATGAATACCCGCAGCACATATCTCGAATGTTTGGGCTGGCCGGCTTTGATGCAGAAACTGCAAAGGCTTCAGCCGCTGCAATCCTGGCACTAGAAACAAAGATTGCCGCAATACACTGGACTCGGGTTGAATCCAGGGATGCCGAAAAGACCTACAACCTAAAGTCTCTTTCAGAACTAAAAGCACTGAACAAAAGTATTCTCTGGGATGAATACCTAACCGGCGTTGGTCTTGAGAACTCATTCCTTGAATGGAATGTTGTGATGATGCCCTCCTACTTTGAGTCACTGGACAAGATTCTGACTGACGAAAACCTGGAGAGCTTGAAGACCTGGTTGAGTTGGATTTTCATTCGTGCTCACGCTCCATATCTTTCCAAGGACTTTGTGAACGAGCGCTTTGCGTTTTATGGAACCAAGCTCACCGGTCAGCCGGTGATTCGCACTCGCTGGAAGCGAGCCGTCGGTCTGGTTGAGGGAAGCCTCGGTGAAGCCATTGGTCAGATCTATGTGGAGAAGCACTTCCCAGCCAGCTCCAAAGCTCACATGGACAAGCTGGTTGGTCACCTGATCGAGGCATATCGCCAGAGCATTGACCAGTTGAGCTGGATGACCGCTGAGACCAAAGAAAAGGCTCAGTTGAAACTTAGAAAGTTCACTCCAAAGATCGGCTATCCGGTTAAGTGGAAGGACTACTCAAGCATTGTGATTGACCGCAGTGATCTACTTCAGAACATCAAGAATGTTTCGGAGTGGGAATTCGAGTATGAGGTGAAAAAGATTGGGTCTCCAATCGATCGTGACGAATGGCACATGACACCTCAGACCGTGAACGCATACTACAACCCTGGCCTCAATGAGATTGTTTTCCCAGCAGCGATTCTGCAGCCACCGTTTTTCTCGGATCAGGCCGATGATGCAATTAACTTCGGTGGCATTGGAGCGGTTATTGGTCACGAAATCGGCCATGGCTTTGATGACCAGGGCTCAAAATATGATGGCGACGGCAAGTTGGTTTCCTGGTGGACAAAGGATGACCGTGAGGCATTTGAGAAGCTAACCAAGTCCCTCATTGATCAATACAACGAGCTCAGTCCAGAGCAACTTGAGGACAGCCACAAGGTCAATGGGGAGCTGACCATCGGCGAGAACATCGGTGACCTTGGAGGATTGGGAATTGCTTGGAAGGGCTACCTGATTTCACTCGGCGGCAAAGAGCCACCTGTGATTGACGGCATGAGTGCAGCCGAACGCTTCCTGTTCTCCTGGGCTCAGTGCTGGAGAGCAATGAGCCGCGATGAAATTGCAATTCAGAGACTTGCAACCGACCCACACTCACCAGCCGAGTTCAGATGTAACCAGGTTGTGAAGAACCTGGATATTTTCCATGACACCTTCCAGACCACACCGGATGATTCAATGTGGCTGGCCCCAGAGGAAAGAGTGGTGATCTGGTGAAGCTCTGGTTTCGAATTCTCTATGTGATGCTGACTTGGCGAAGAAGGCCAAAGGTCTCTATCGATGAGGTTTCATCGATCACCCTGAGGGTGCTTCCAAGTGATTTGGATATCTACAACCACATGAACAACGGAATCTTTTTGACTCTGATGGACATTGGCCGCTACGACCAGGGACTTCGAACAGGATTCTGGCGCCAGTGGCACAAAAAGGGCTGGTACCCAATTGTGGTCAACTCCACCATCAGTTACCGCAAGTCACTTGAACCGTGGCAAAAATTTCAGCTCGAGACCAAAGTGATTGGCTGGGACGACATCGCCTATTACATCGAACAGCGGTTTGTTCGAGACGGTGAGATCTATGCCCGTGCGATTATGCGCGGTCGATTCTTGAAGCGCTCCTGGGGAATTTTGACCCCGCAGGAGGTCATGGAAGGCTCTGGCGGTTGGCCAGGAGAAGAGCCAGTCGTTCCTGACTGGGTCCTAAATTGGGCCAAGGATGTTCAGCTTCCAAAGGGTAAGGAACCAGCTCCCAGCACCTGGGATTAAGAAACACCTGGCCAGCGGCAGCTGGCTATTGCCTCTTCAATGCTTCCCTTGAGTAGGTCATGAGTTTCTGGGTGAAGCTCCATGTATTTCACGGTGTAGGAGCAGATTGGAACAACCTTTTCGGTTCCGCGCTCACGGATGTCAGCAAGTGATTCACGAAGCAAAATAGCCGCCATGTTCTTGCCCCGATGCTCTGGATTTACCTCGGTGTGGACCAGGCGAATCTCGCCATCGACAACCTCGTAATCCATCAGGCCGATTCGACTGCCATCAAGAAAGATTTCATACCGATCGTTTTTGCTGTCGTGCACTACCGAAGTGTTCATGCTGTTAATCTTTCTTGTTATGACTAGTAATCAGGTTATCAATGCCGAGAACCTTGGTGCATTGAAAAAAATGCCTGATGAGTCATTCCAACTTATCTATATTGACCCGCCGTTTAATACCGGCCGCAAGCAGGTCAGAAAGAATCGAACGTCAAAAGAATCCAGCACTGGAAACCTGGGCTTTCAGGGCAAGCGGTATGAACAGATTGTCAACACTGTGCTGTCCTATGACGATGAGTTCGCCGACTACTGGTCTTTCTTGGAACCCAGGCTGATTGAAGCGCATCGGCTATTGACCAAAACCGGAACCATCTACCTCCACCTTGATTACCGGGAGGCTCACTACGCCAAGGTTTTGATGGATGCCTTGTTTGGCAGGGAGTGTTTCCTGAATGAAATCATCTGGGCCTATGACTATGGCGGGAAGTCAAAGAGCAAGTGGCCATCCAAGCACGACACCATCCTGGTCTACGTGAAAGACCCAGATCATTACTACTTCAACAGCCAGGAAGTTGACCGGGAGCCATACATGGCACCCGGACTAGTCACAAAAGAGAAGGTAGAAAGAGGGAAGCTGCCAACCGATGTCTGGTGGCACACCATTGTTTCACCGACTGGTAAGGAGAAAACCGGTTACCCAACTCAAAAACCACTGGGCATTCTTCGAAGAATAATCGCTGCCAGCACGAGGCCAGGCGATGCTGTCCTTGATTTCTTTGCTGGTTCTGGAACCACTGCTCATGCAGCGTTCTTGCTGAAGCGAAAGTTTGTGGTGGTGGATCAGAACCAAGAGTCAATCGAGATCATCAGAAAGCGTCTTGATGATCTCGGTGTTGATTACGACTATCACCAGAAATAAAGATCACAACCAGCACCACCAGCAGGATGAATAGGCTTGCTGCCGCCATCGCCATTCCTAGGTTTTCTTCCCCTGGTCGAGAAATCAACCGGAACATAACAAGCGGCAGGGTGGCCTGTGACCCGTATGCCAGGAAGCTAGCGGCCCCAAACTCTCCAAGAGAGCCCAGAGCAACAAATGCCGCGGCAACTCCAAGTGGTCTTCTAATTAGCGGTCCTTCAACAAACCGGAACATCTTCAGGCCGACAGCTCCGTCCATCACTGCCGCGTCCTTCAGGTCCTTTGACACCGATTGCCTAGCTGGCCTCAGCACCTGGTAACTGAGTGGAATCAAAAACAACGACTGAACAAAAGGAACAATGAGCCAGCTTGAACTTAGTTCAACTGGTAGATAGCCGGACAGAACCAGAAACACTAGCCCAAACACAACTGGAGAAATTCCGACCGGCAACAGCACTAGGTAGCTGGCTTTGCTCCTCCCAGCCGCTAACCACGACACTGGAATCGCAATGGCTGCCGCAACAGCTAGGTTTCTCAGGCTGTTCAGGGCCGCATCCAAGACGGAAATGTTCAGTAGGTCGCGGGTGCCGCGCCCGGTCAGGTTCGCAAAGTTTTCCACTAACCCAGGACCAAGCGTGACTGCCCTGACAAG
>CAZBTW010000084.1:0-4514 GCA_964494925.1 uncultured Aquiluna sp. | reverse complement strand
TAGGCCTAAACCTAGGCAAACACTGCCAAGTGCTCGGGCGTGTCGGAAACGATTTTGGCTAGGAATCTGGATATTGAACCACCGGTGAATTCGGTGAGCTCACATCAACCGTGATGGCACCGTCTAGCCCGGTTGCAATCAGCGAGTCCAAAACTTTGGACTTCAATAAAGCCTGATCCGTAGAGCCCCAGAACACCTGCAGATTAGTGTCTCTCAGGACCAGTTTCACAATCAGGGCCTGGCTCACCTCAACCGAAAAGATCTGCTGATAGGTGCTCAGTGGCAATGAAAGCAAGAGTTCTACTGCTGTTTGATACTGAGGGCTGTCAATTGGGTTCCCGGTGAAGGCAAAAAATGGATAGCTACCAATCTGGTCGGTAGCTGCAATCTGAACTCCGGCAGCATCGTAAAGATAGTTCACGCCAGATCTAACCAGAACCAGAATTGGCTGACGCTCTCTAATGTTTACCCGCAAAGTGTTTGGTGGTTCGGCTTGAAACGTAAAGGTCTCGATAAGTGAAAAATCGGCAAGCAACTCGGTAACTTCAGCCTCGCTGATGGTCGTCATTGGCCGCTCATACAAACTGGCTAGGGCTTCGTCTATGTCTTTGGTGGCAATGCGCTCGTTACCCACAATCGTGATGCTTTGAACTGCCAAAAGCGGAGTGAAGAAGCTTGCAATCAGAATTCCTGCCAGAAAAATAGGGCCGAGTATGGCCAAAATTCTGCCCCAGGCCGCGAATGGTCCAAGCCTTTTTTTGCTTGCCACTCCCCTGGTTTTCTTACCCTTGATTCGCCGACGCTCCTGCGCCAACAGCTGGCGTTCTACCTTCTTCAATTACTTATCCAGTGCGCTTATTAGGGCCGGCACCATCTTGTAGATATCGCCACAGCCCATGGTTATAACAAAATCACCGGGCTGGGCTATCTCTGCTACCGCTTTCGGAACATCGTCCCAGTCCGGCACTAACCTGACCGCGTCCTTATCCAAGAACGCATCCGTTATCAGTGATGCGGTTACTCCCGGTTCCGGATCCTCGCGGGCCGCGTAGATCGACGTGACCACACTTATGTCACCTAGGGCAAGCGCTTCGGCAAACTCCCGGTAGAAAATTCTGGTTCGGCTAAATAGATGCGGCTGAAACACTGTTATGAGTCGCCCCTTGCCGCAAGCGGCCTTGGCTGCCTTCAGCGCGGCCGCCACCTCAGTTGGGTGATGAGCGAAATCATCGTAAACACAGACTCCCGAAACATCACCGTGAAGCTGAAATCGCCGGTCCGTGCCGCTGAAGCCAGCAACGGCCTTGGCGCTCTCGGCCAGCCCGAAGCCCAGCCCAATCAGCACAGCCACGGCACCGGCAGTGTTTATCGCATTATGGGTGCCTGGAATAGCTAGTTCAATTGCAACCCGCTCTGATTCATACTCGAGCGTGAAGTTAACCTGTGGACCGCTGGCATCGACCTCCATGACTCGAATATCGGCTTCTGGATTCAGGCCAAACCGGAGAACTCTTTCGTGGCTCAATTTCTTGGTCACCGCAATGGCACCCGGGTCATCACTTGAGATTACGACCAAATTTCTAGCTGAGTCAGCGAACTTAACGAACTCGTTTTGAAATGCCTCTAGTGAGCCGAAATGATCAAGGTGGTCTGGGTCAACGTTTGTTATCAGCGCCACGGCAGTGTCGTAGTGAAGGAAGCTGCTATCAGACTCGTCCGCCTCAATCACAAAGTGTTTGCCCTTGCCAAAGCCACTGGAGGTCCCGTACTCCTGAATTACGCCGCCATTCACAAATGATGGGTCGGCACCAAGGTTGTTCAGCCCGGTCACAATCATTCCGGTTGAAGTTGTTTTCCCATGGGCGCCGGCAACTGCAATCAGCTCGCCCTGAGAGCCAAGATGAGCCAACAGGGCCGAACGGTGCAAGATTGGCAAGCCCAGCGATTTGGCAAGCAGTAATTCCGGATTCGTTTCCCACAGCGCCGAAGTCACAACAACGGTATCGGCGTCGCCCAAGTTTGCTTGGTCGTGACCAATGTTGATCTTGGCACCTAGTTCTCGGAGCGCCTCAATATTTGGTGAGTCCCTAACATCAGACCCGCTCACCTGATGACCCATCTGGATCAACATTCTGGCCAAGCCAGACATGCCGGAACCACCAATTCCAATGAAATGAACCTTGCCCAGCTGTGCTGGAACCGGCTCTGAATAATCGGGCTTAATCACGGGTATTAGTATCTAGCGCTTTCAGCACTAATTCACCAAGGCGCTCGGTTGCATCAGTAATTCCAATTGACTTTGCAGCCTTTGACATTGCCTTTAGTTGTTTACCCTGAGAAATCAAGGGGATCAAAGTTCCAAGAACATATTCGGGCGTGAACTCTGAATCAGAAACCATTAGGCCACCACCGGCCTCAACCACGCTGAGGGCGTTGAATTTCTGCTCGCCATTACCCACTGGGTAGGGAACATAAACTGCCGGTAGTCCGGTTGCCGAAAACTCTGAGACTGTTGACGAGCCAGCTCTGGAAGCAGCAAAGTCGCTTGCCGCAATCGCGACATCCATGACCTGGCAATACGCCATTCGTAGGTAGCCGGGGCGACTTATTTCTTCCAAATTTGCTCGGTCTCCAACAATGTGCAGTACCTGGATGCCAGCCGCATTTAGCTGCTCGAGACTGTCAATAATGGTTTGGTTAATGCTCTTTGCCCCCAGCGAGCCACCGGTAACCAGCAGCGTTGGCAAACTTGGGTCAAGACCGAGTTCGACTCTGGCCTGCTGCTGGTCATAGCCAGCGGCAGATTTCACTATTTCGGAACGAATTGGCATTCCGGTTAGCACCGATCCAGCCAAGTTACTGTTGGCAAAAGACACCCCGACAAAGCCCGTCAATCTGGCGCCAAGCTTGTTCGCAAACCCAGCCAGGGCATTTGCCTCATGCACCACCAGGCTGGTGCGGGTGAGCTTGGCGGCTAGGTATGCAGGAGCGGCGGCGTAACCACCAAATCCCACCACGCAGTCAATCTTGCGCGCTCGAATAATTCTGGCAACCTGCAGTGACGCTGCCAACAGGCGAACGGGATAGATCAAAATTGAAAAAGAGATCTTGCGTGGTAGTGGCAACCTTGGGATTGTCAGCAGCTCAAAGCCGCGATTGGGAACCAGTCGCTGCTCTAAGCCCTCCTTTGTCCCCAGGGCAATCACCTCATGATTCTGGTCGCGCAACCATTGACCCAGAGCAAGCAGTGGATTCACATGGCCCCCGGTGCCACCTCCGGCAAGCAGGAACCTGCTCATCGAACACCCCTACCCAATTGCTTCACTCGATCTCGCTCCACAGCAAGCACAATTCCAATGGCCGCCATCGTTGAAATAAGAGATGAGCCACCGGCGGAAATAAGCGGAAGTGGGACACCGAGAACCGGCAGGAGGCCGAGCACAACAGAAATATTAACAAGGCCCTGAGGCACTACCCACATCATCACCCCAACTACCAGGTTTCGGCTGTAGAGATTGGTTTGACTTTTTGCTATCGAAAACAGCGTTAGCCCGAGCGCCAAGAACAGCAAAATAACAACCATGGCTCCTATTAGCCCCAGCTCCTCGCCAATCACAGCAAAAATAAAGTCATTCTCGACCTCTGGAATCCAGCTCCATTTCAGCTTCGACCTGCCCAGGCCAGTTCCCCAAATGCCTCCAGAAGCAAGCGCCCAAGTCCCATGTTCATACTGCCATCTGACGCCCATCGGGTCAGCTGCCTCTGGGTTTAGCCAGGATGAGAAACGAATCAGTCTGGACGGAGATGTAATCACCAGCGCAGCGGCCCCAAGAACCCCGATAGCAATAACACCCATGGTGTAAATCCAAGGCATTCCAGCGATGATGAAGAGACCCAGAAGCATCACGACCATCACTACTCCGGTGCCCATGTCCTTTCCGGCAACTGCTACCAGGCCGAAGGCTAGAGCGGAGAAACCTCCGACTCTCAACCAAATCCTCTTGTTGGCATACGGGTCATCCGAAAGTTTGGCCAGTTCGAGTGAGAACGCCAGGATCAATCCAAGTTTCAAAAACTCAGAGGGCTGAATTGATGTAAAACCAAGATCCAGCCAGTTTCGGTTTCCATTGATTTCAACACCAACCAACACGGTCGCGATCTGCAAACCAAGTGTCACATAAAGGGCTGTGGAACTAATTCTCCGCAGGAAACCCATGGGTAGATTGGAGGAAATGGCCAGCGCTGCCGCTCCAATCAGAGCAAAGCCACCCTGTCTGAGAAATGTTGCTGCGGCATTGGCGCTTTGCTTATAGCTGTCGACCGAGGATGCGCTGGCAACCATTGCCAGTCCGATTATGACCGTGAATGTTGTCAGCGCAAGCAGCAAATAAAACTGTTTTGACTGAGCCCTAAATGTAGGCCTAAGGGCCTGCTTTAAATCACTCACTTGACCCCCAAATATTTGACCGCAGCAATAAATTTATTTCCTCGATCGGCATAATCCTGGAATTGAT
>CAZBTW010000083.1:0-4590 GCA_964494925.1 uncultured Aquiluna sp. | reverse complement strand
GGCAACCTCGTCAACCGCCAGCGCCAGTGCTGCAACCTCTCGTGCAAGGTATTCGGTGTCAGCTAGGTTCCGTTCGGAGCGCTGTCTATCCTGCTCAAACTTAACGCGGTCACGGTCATCTTGGCGGTTTTGTGCAAGCAGGATTAGGGGAGCCGCATACGATGCCTGCAGAGATAGCAGCAGTGTAAGCAGTGTGAAGTTCAACGCTCGTGGATCGAATTGTGCCGAGGCCGCAGCAAGCGTGTTCCAGCTAAGCCAGATGGCAACAAAAATTGTCATTCCAATTAGGAATGCACCGGTTCCCATGGCCCTTGCGAAGCGTTCTGAGACTCGTCCCACAGTTTCCTGGGAAATATTAGGAAGCCGGAAAAGAGGTCGGCGGGTTAATGGCTTTTCTAGCTCAGATTGGTTTCTTGCCATTAGCTGTCCTCCTCACTTCTCCAGTCATCGGGCAACAGGTGGTCTAAAACATCGTCAACAGTGACCACTCCCACCAAATGATTCTCATCGTCGGTAACCGGCAGTGCAACCAGGTCATAGGTTGCTAGGTCTCGGTGGATTTGGGCAATCGGGGTGTCAAGAGCAATTGGTTGCTGCTCGGTATCGAGCAGTGAACCAAGGCGTTCATGAGGCGGATAGCGCAACAGCTTCTGGAAGTGAACAACTCCCAGGTAGCGACCGGTTGGGGCCTCATATGGAGGCAGCGTCACAAATACTTGCGCTGCCAGCACTGGCTCAACCTCTTTTTTTCTGACCAGCGCCATGGCTTCAGCCACGGTCGTGTCAGCGGCACAAATTATTGGCTCTGGCGTCATCATTCCACCGGCGGTGTAGGGCTCGTACTGAAGAAGCTGCCTGATGTCTTCAGCTTCTTCGTCGTCCATCAAATCCAACAGGGTTTCGGTGCGCTCAGGTGTCAGGTTTGCCATAAGGTCTGCTGCATCATCAGGGCCCATCAGATCCAGAACTTCTGCAGCACGCTGATCATCAAGGTCATTGATGATCTCAAGCTGTTCTTCCTCTGGCAGCTCTTCCAGTAGGTCTGCAAGTCGCTCATCATCCAGCTCATCGGCTAGGGCCAACATCCGTTCTTCTGGCAAATCCAGAACCGCAGTTGCCAGGTCAGCGGGCCTCAAGTCTTGAACTGTTGAGAGCAGCTGTTGGGCATCTTGATCGGCAGGATCCTCGCGGTTCTCTGCTACTTCCTCCCACTGCACAAATTCAGTTGGACCCTTAGCAAAAGGGAGACCCGATGCCTTTTTCTGACCTCGCACAAACAGCTCGGAAAGCACCCATTCTCCGCGCTTTCCCTTTTCAATTGCGAAGTCTTCGATCGTGGCAATCTTCTTACCCTCTAACAGAGTCACCTTGCGGCCAAGCATTTCAGCGATCGCGCGCACTTCTTGACCACGAATGGTAAATCGTCTGAGGTCAATCAGCCCGTTTGTGATCAACTGACCTGGGGCAATAGCTGTGACTCTGGCGATTGGCAGAAAAACTCTTCTTCGGCCAGAAATTTCGATTATGAAGCCGGTTGCCCTTGGTGGCAGGGTCTTGCGATAGGCCATTAGAACATCGATGACCTTGCCCACTCGGTCACCCTGGGGGTCGAAAACACCACAACCAGCCAGCCTGGCCACGAATACTCTGGTTGCGCTCATAGAGATAACCTTATTGGGCTAAATCCAATCCTGAAAGAATTTCAAGCATGAGTAACCTAAACAGCGGTTCAAAAAGACAGAAACCTGGACCTACAATTCCTCGTGGTCACAGTTTGGCTGAGTTTAGAACCCATGCTGAAGCCAGCGATTACGTCAACAAACTGGTTCAAGCAGACTTTCCGGCTAACAAGATCTCAATCATTGGTCACGATCTGGTCTTGGTCGAAAGAGTTCGCTCCAGGCTCGGTTACGGCCGCGTTGCCGGCTCCGGTGCGGTGACAGGATTCTGGCTAGGTTTAATCTTTGCTCTAATTCTCGGTGCTGGGGTTGAAGTTGGGGATGACGGCAGCATTAGCTACGTACCCCAGGAATTTATGGCTGTTGTTCTAATGGCAGCCGGCGGTGGCATGCTGTTCAACATCCTGAGGTTTGTAGCGACCAAAAACAGGAGAGGTTTCCTCAGCTCTCAAATGCCGGTGGCTGCAAGGTATGAAGTTATTGTGCCCGAAGAAGATGCAGTCGCTGCTCACAGTGCGCTGTCATCAACCGGAACCGCCAAGTAGAGCTTCGGCAAACCAGGCTTCAACTTCTGCTGCTTTCCTCGGCAGTGCAGCACTTAGGTTTCGATAACCGTTTTTAGTCACCAGCACATCATCTTCGATGCGCACTCCCAGTCCTCGGAATTCCTTTGGCACCAGTAGGTCATTGGCGTGGAAGTAGAGGCCCGGTTCAATCGTGAAAACCATCCCCTCTTCAAGCACGCCATCCTGGTACATTTCTCGCCTTGCCTTGGCACAATCATGAACATCCAGACCCAAATGGTGACTGGTGCCGTGAACCATATATCTCCGATGGTGCTGGTTCTCTGGCTTTAGCGCATCCTCGGGCGAAATTGGAATCAGCCCAAGTTCCGAAACTTTTTTGGCAATCACTTCGATTGCGGCGTTATGTACGTCTCGAAATAGGGCGCCTGGCTTCACGACCGCAAAGGCTGCATCAGCAGCCTCCAGGACTGCGTTGTAGACAAAGAGCTGCTCTTCACTGAAGCGCCCACTGATTGGAATAGTCCTGGTGACATCTGCGGTGTAGAGAGAATCCACCTCGGCCCCGGCGTCCACCAATATCAGGTCACCAGATTTCACTTCGCCGTCATTTCTGGTCCAATGCAAAATACAGGCATTGGGCCCGCTGGCTGCAATGGTGTCATAACCCAGGTCATACCCCTGCTGTCTTGCGACCTGGAAAAACGCTGTTTCTACAACCCTTTCCCCTCTGGCCTGCCTGGTTGCCCTGGGTATTGACCTTGCGACCTCGGCAAATCCTTTGACTGTAATCGCAATGGCCTTTTTTAGCTCTTCAATTTCGAACTGGTCTTTTACAAACCTCATCTCCGAGGCGTGTTGAATAAGTTCCTCGTTGGAACTATCCAGGAACTCAACCCAGTTTTCAGAATCGTCTTCAAATTTGGCAATGTCCCTTGTGGTAATTCCTAGTTGGGTTTCAATCTGAGCCAGACTCGGTCGCTGTCCAACCCAAAACTCGCCTATGGCCGGATTGGCAAAAAACTCATCGCTGTCTTTGCCGGCAGTTGGGCGCAGGTAAAGGGTTGCCGATGGCGTCTTTTCACGGGCATCAATAACAAGTTTTGAGCCGGGGATGGACTGAGATCCCCAACCTGTGAAATAAACAAAGTTCGTGTCCGGCCTGAACCTGTAATCAGTGTCATTAGATCGGACTTTCGGGTCTCCAGCCTCAAAGCAGATTACGTTGCCGGCAAATCTTTCTGCAATCGAATCTCTGCGAGCTCTCGTAAAGTCGGCAACTGGCCAGCGGCTTAGCTCCATCGGCTCAAACTCAGCCCAGTTGCTGCCAACAAACTCCATAAAGGTTTCTGAGGATGGAGTCCGAGACCGGTTAGTCGGCTGAGATTTTTTTGTCATGGCACTATTCTGCTCCTGTGATAGACCTCCATGCACATTCCAACCGTTCCGACGGTAAGGATTCACCAGCTGAACTTGTCGAAAATGCTGCTTTGGCTGGCGTGAGCGTGCTGGCAATAACTGACCATGACACAACGGCTGGGTGGGACGAAGCCATTTCGGCAGGCCGTCGGCACCTGGTTCGAATCATCCCTGGAATTGAAGTGTCAACCCGGCAAATTGTCGGTGAGGACCGATCAATCAGCGTTCACATTCTTGCTTACCTACCAAACCCCAGCCATCCAGAGTTGACTGCTGAGCTTGAAAAGACCCGTAATTCCAGGATCACTCGTGCCAAAAAAATGGTGGACTTGCTCGCCGAAGACTATCCGATCAGCTGGGAAATAGTTCAGTCGCAATTGCCAGCCGGCTCAACCGTTGGAAGACCGGCAATAGCCGATGCCCTGGTGGAGCTGGGTATTGTTCCAAATCGTTCGGACGCCTTCACTTCAATCTTGCACGGCAGATCTAGGTATTACGTTTCTGACCATGCCATGCCCACTGACAAGGCAATTGAGTTAATTAGAAAGGCAGGGGGAGTGTCCGTGATTGCTCACCCGCTGATTGACTTTCCAGCCGGCGCTTCACTTTCAGATCTGCCAACCGAGTCATTTGGAAAGCTGATTCGGGCAGGTTTAGATGGAATCGAAATCAATCATCGCGCCGTCCCGGACCGGGCCAAGACTTGGTTGCGTCAACTTGCCCTCAAACACGATCTGATCATCACCGGTTCAAGTGATTATCACGGCGTTGGCGGAAAAGAGAACCTGCTGGGCGAGAATCAAACCGCTCCAGAAATGCTGCAGCGAATTCTGGATCAAGCCTCTGGCTTTGAGCCACCTTTGTAGTTCCGGTTCCGGTTTCGACTGCGAGGAGGCCTGCTTGATTCTTGCGGCGCCGACTTTGCAGCTGGACGATTCCGGTTCGATTGGGTTTGTGGAGTCTTGGCA
>CAZBTW010000082.1:0-4616 GCA_964494925.1 uncultured Aquiluna sp. | reverse complement strand
GGTCCAAAGGCATCTGGCAGCACCTCGTTGATCGTTTTGATTCCAGAAATAGTTTGAAGCAACATTCCATCGGCACTGTGCTCGTAGAGAAGCTGGCGGCATCTACCACAGGGCATCAGCGGGTTACCGTGGCCATCGACACAGGCAAACGCAACCAACTTGCCGCCGCCAGTTCTAAAGAGCTCGCTTACCAGTGAGCACTCAGCACAAAGCCCCAGCCCGTAGGAAGCATTTTCAACGTTCACTCCGGTAATCACCCTGCCGTCATCACAGATTGCAGCTGCGGCAACCGGAAACTTCGAATATGGGGCATAAGAGTTTGCCAAGACTGACACAGCTGTGTCAGTCAAGGCTTTCCAGTCAATTGTCATGATTAGCCCTTCGTGTATGGAACGGCCAGCGCCTTCGGTGGTATCGATTTACCAACGAAACCAACCACGGCAATAATCGTGACGATGTAGGGAACCATCGTGATGAAGTCGGTTGGAATTCCTGGGCTGACCTGGTTTGCCCAGACTCTCAGGATGATTGAGAACCCAAACAACAGGGCTGCCAAAGCAGCTGATATTGGGTGCCAACGACCAAGAATCACAACGGCAAGGGCGATGAATCCAAAGCCTCCGGACATTTCACGACCGAACGCTCCAGCGTTTCCAATGGTCAGCGCCGCTCCACCGAGACCGGCAATTGCACCACCAATTGTTACCCACCAGAACCTTGTTCTTCCGACATTTATGCCAACAGTGTCAGCAGCAAGTGGGTGCTCCCCGACTGCCCTAGCTCGAAGGCCCAAGCGAGTTTTGAACAAGATAAACCACAACACGGGAACGATGATCATCGCCAGGAATACTGTGATTCGGTTTTCGAAAAATACCGGCCCAAGCAGCGGAATATCGCTGAGCACCGGAATCTTGATGATGTCCAGGGTTCCGGGGAAGTTCACGTTCTGACCGTCTTCTGTCAGCCACTGCTGGTAAAGGAAGTTTGTAATTCCAATGACCAAGACATTCAGCACCACACCAACGATGATTTGCTGAGCCAAGAACACAATTGAGAAGGTTGCCAGCACCATCGACATCAGAGCAGCCGTGACCATGGCCGCAATGATTCCGATTGTGAAACTGTCGGTAATCGACGAAACCACGGCTGCCATAAACGCGCCAGAAAGCAACTGGCCCTCGATGGCAATGTTTGTGATTCCGACTCGCTCGCTCATCACACCGCCCATGGCACCCAAAATGATTGGTACTGCCAACACCAGTGCGGTTCCAGCAATAAATGCAACCGGGACAGCGGCATCGGCAGCTAGCCAACCCAGCAGTGAAATGATGCCGAGTGCACCGTAAACCGTTACTACCCAGAGTGGGGTTCGCTTGTTTTGCATCGAGCGCCAAAGAGCAAACCCGCTGATGGCAAGCATTGCAAGACCTGAAATCACACCCAGCAAACTGGAATCAATATCCAGCGAGGGAAGCTGAATGGCATCGGTTCTTCTGGATATCTCGAAGGCAACCATTCCGTCTCGGCCCAAAAAGCCAAAGAAGGAAAGCACAATCAGCCCAACCGTGCTCATCACAATTGGAGTCTTATATCCGACCCTGACCTCTGATTTCAATTCGATGGTCATTTGGCACCTCCTCGGGCAAACAGTCGTCTTCTCAGTGCACCGAGAGCGTTTGTGGTCTGTGGCTTAGGCAGCCTGAAAATTGCACGGATTAGCGGCGGCGCTGCGATGAACAGCACAATCGCTCCCTGAACGATGCCCAAAACCTCAGGCGAAACACCCAGCACCTGCATCGAAGGAGAACCTGCTTTGAAGGCTCCAAATAGCAGGCCTGCAAGCAAGATTCCTGGCCCCGAGGATCCACCAAGTAGCGCAACAGTAATCGCATCAAAGCCGATGTTCGCGTGTGAAGAAGGCGTCACTCCCACCGCAGTTCCAAGTGACTGGTTTGCTGCTGCAACTCCAACAAATCCGGCCGACAGCGCCATGGCAAGAATGTAGGTTTTCTCAACGTTGATGCCGGCAGTTCTGGCGGCATCCGGATTAAAACCAACCATCCGGAGCCTGAAACCAATTGTGCTTCGCTCCATCAACCACCAGAAAACAACCACTGACAGCAGGGCAAAGATTAGACCCCAGTGAAGCGAGTAACTGTCACCAATAAGTTTTGGCAGCAGTGCAGTTTCGGCAGCTGGATCAGCCTTCGGGTTACCGGTTGCACGGAACTCCTGCAGCAGAGCAGGATCGCGCATCAGGAAGGTGAAGAAATACAGCGCCACATAGTTGAGCATGATTGTAAGAATCACCTCGTGGGCTCCAGTTCTAGCCTTTAGGAAACCAACCAATGCTCCCAAGAGCCCCGCTCCGACGATTCCCGCAATTAGGGCAACGATGGTGTGAAGAACAAAAGGAAGCTCCAGTCTGGTTGCAACGAAGGTTGCGAAGATCATTCCAAAAATCAACTGGCCGGTTCCACCAATGTTGAATAGGCCAACCCGGAAGGTAAGTCCAATTCCAAGGCCGGCTGCAATAAGCGGAGCACCGAGTCTCAAAGTCTCGGTCAACGGACGAATCGCCTTCTCAAAAGTGTCAGCATCTGCGTTGTAGATCGCACCTTTGAACAGCGCTCCATAGCCCTCGCCGACCACATTCACCGCGGCCATAAGAGCATCACTCGGTCTCGAGAAAAGATAACCGAGCGCCTCAATGAATTCCTTATTGGAACCAATCATGAATAGCGCTCCGACTAGGAATCCCAGCAGAATCGAAAGAATGGTTCTGGTCAGACCGCCGGAAAGGATCTCGCGAATAGCCTGAGACATCGATTCTTCTACTTTGTTTTTTTCGCTCATGCGCTCACTCCAGCCATTAGCTTTCCAAGGTCTTCGCGAGAGGTTTCAGGACCCACGACTCCCACGATCTTCCCCCGATACATAACTGCGATTCGGTCGGCAAGAGCCAGCACTTCATCCAATTCGGTCGAAATCAAAACCACCGCCTTGCCAGCATCGCGCTCGGCAATAATCTGCTCGTGAATAAACTCAATTGATCCAACATCAACGCCCCTAGTTGGCTGCGATGCGATCAACAAACTCACATCTCTGGACAGCTCCCTTGCGACCACAACTTTCTGTTGGTTTCCGCCAGATAGTTTGGAGGCGAGTGTCTCAGAGCTTGGTGTTCTGACATCAAACTCCTCCACCAGCTCATCGGCAATCTTCTTGCGGGCACCGAAGTTGATTGAAAGCCCCTTGGTGAACCTGGACTTATAGGAGGAGTTGAGCATCAAGTTCTCCGCAATTGTGAACTCCATCACCAGACCATCGGTCTTGCGGTCCTCTGGGATGAACCCAACGCCACTTTCCAAAACCTGCCTGACGCTGGCCGTAGCAATATCAATGCCGTTGATGCTGGTTTTCGCTTTGACGTCAACCGATTTCCTGAGGCCGAGCAAGTACTCGGCAAGTTCAGTTTGGCCATTGCCCTGCACTCCAGCCAGAGCCAGGATCTCCCCGGCCTTCACTTCAAAGCTGACATCGTCAACGGCTCGCTGCGAGCGGTCATCTAGGACCGAAACATTGGCGACCTCTAGAACAACTTCCTTTGGTTCAGCCGGCTTCTTATCGACGGTAAGAATCACCTCGCGGCCAACCATTAGGGAAGCAAGCTCTGAGGTTGAGGCGTCTGGTTTTGCAGAACCAACTACCTTGCCAAGGCGAATTACTGTGATTCGGTCAGCGACCGCTTTGACCTCGCGAAGCTTGTGGGTGATGAAGACAATCGAGGTCCCAGTTTTTGCCAGCTGGCGCATGATTTCCATCAACTCATCAGTCTCCTGCGGAGTCAAGACAGCCGTTGGCTCATCCAGCACCAAAACCTTTGCATCACGCGAAAGAGCCTTGATGATTTCAACGCGCTGCTGGACACCAACAGGCAAGTCTGCAATCAGCGCATCTGGGTCAACATTGAAACCAAATCGCTCTGAGATCTCAACCACCTGCGCTCTGGCCTTTGCCATGTCCAGGACCCCAAGTGGCCCCGTTGGCTCGTGCCCAAGCGCAACATTTTCTGCGACTGTGAATACTGGAATCAGCATGAAGTGCTGGTGGACCATTCCAATACCAGCTGCCATTGCATCACCGGGGCCCGAAAAGTTCTGGACTACTCCGTCCAGTTCAATCTCGCCCTCATCTGCGGTGTAGAGACCGTAGAGGACATTCATAAGAGTCGATTTGCCGGCACCATTTTCGCCCAGCAGTGCATGAATCTCTCCTGGCTCAATTACTAAATCAATCGAGTCGTTGGCAGTGACCTGACCAAAACGCTTGGTTATTCCTCGAAGTTCTAATTTCACTTGGCACTCCTTTGTGCAAACATTCTATTTCATAAAAGCAAAACAAAAGGGCCGCAGGGTCTCCCCTGCGGCCCCCAAGTTAGTTACTAGCTAAGTGGGTCAATTTCGCCGGAAATAATTCCAGCCTCTAGCTCGACTAGTCGAGCCTTAACCTCGTCAGATAGCTCAGCTTCGAAGTCGTAGAACGGGCTTAGGCCGGTTCTATAATTCCAGCCTCTAGCTCGACTAGTCGAGCCTTAACCTCGTCAGATAGCTCAG
>CAZBTW010000081.1:0-4635 GCA_964494925.1 uncultured Aquiluna sp. | reverse complement strand
CTTTTACAACTAGCCAGAACGATGGCTATGTCACAATCACCTATTCCGCTGGAACCCCCAGTGCTCCCTCGGGTGTTGCTGGAACAGTTGACGATGGAGCGATAGATCTCTATTGGACAGCCCCAACTGTCGCCGGCGTTTCAGCAATTTCGGACTATGAGGTTCAGTACTCGGCTTCGCCATACTCTTCCTGGACTACCGAGACCGGATGTACAGGAATCGGAACGACCTGTACCGTGACGCCTCTAACCAATGGAACCAATTACAAGTTTCGGGTTCGAGCAGAAAACACAGCGGGCTTTGGTTCCTATTCAGCTCTGTCGGCAGTTTTGACTCCATCTGGAGTTCCTTCGGCCCCAACTCTAGACACCCTCACACCTGCTGACGGATCGCTTTCTGTTGCGATCACGGCTGGAGCAACGGTCGCTCCGATTGTGGACTACGAGTACACAATCGGAAGCTCTGGAGTTTGGTACTCGGCAAGCGATAGCACCTCCCCAATTTCGATTACCGGTCTAACCAATGGAACCCTTTATGCAATAAAGGTTCGGGCTGTTAACTCAGTGGGTGTTTCGGTAGCTTCCAACTCTGTGAGCGGGACTCCAAGCGCGGTTCCAGGTGCTCCGACAATTACAGCCGTCACAGCACCATCAGCGGGGGCATTGGAAGTGTCATTTAGCGCCGGCTACATTGGCGGTAGCGCAATTTCTGATTACGAATATGCCTTGAGTGCAGGTGAAAACACCTCTGATTTTGGAAGCTACACCTCGATCAGCTCGACAGCTTCACCATTCACAATTTCCGGTCTCTCTGCTGGAGCTGCCTACACTGTTGCATTGCGAGCAATAAACAGCGCCGGCACAGGCCCCAGCTCAGCGTTCCAGTCTGGTGTGACACTTGATGTTCCAGATGCTCCGACAATTTCCTCGGTAGCGGGAGGAGACTCCAGAATCGCAGTCACTTATAGCGCCTATGATCTTTCAACCAATGGAGGCTCAGCACTTTCGGACCTGGAGTATTCAATCGACTCTGGTTCCAGTTGGGTAAGTGCGGGAACGCTTGCGACGACCTTCACGATCCTTGGCCTGACCAATGGAACTACTTACCCAGTTATTCTTCGAGCCACCAATGCAATCGGAACCTCTTCTGAATCCAGCTCTCAGTCTGCGACTCCCGCTTCGGTCTCTAGCTCCCCAAGATTGGTCACAGCAGTGAGCGGTCAGGCAAAGACTACGGTCTCTTGGTCGGCTCCAGCTAGTACTGGTGGAAGCGCCATAACTGGCTACACAGCTAGTGCCTACACTGCTGCCACTGGGGGAACAGCTACTGCTTCTTGCACAACCACCAACCTCACCTGTGAGATCACCGGCCTCTCTAACGGAACCACCTACTATGTTGGAGTGGTTGCGGCCAATGGCATCGGTGCCTCTGTGGAGTCTGGACCGCGGGTAACAACAATTCCTGCCGCAGCTCCGGGTGCTCCAACCATTTCTTCCATCACGGCTGGAAGCCAGTATCTTTCTGTTGCCTTCAGCGCGGGAACAGCGGACAGCAATGCCCCAATTACTGGGTATCAGTACACGCTCGACAATGGCAGCAATTGGAGCGATGTGTCCGGCACCTCAAGCCCACTGCTGATTTCTGGCCTAACAAACGGCACCAGCTACAGCGTCAAGATTCGAGCTCAAAGCGACATTGGTGAAGGGGCTGCATCGAACGCAGTTAGCAAGACCCCAATTTCAAGGCCGGACGCCGTCGACCCAGAAACCATCAACTACGTTGCCGGCTCTGGCTCTATCACCGTAACCTGGTCGGCTCCAAATAATAACGGTGCGGCACTTAGCAGCACGGTTGTCACCGCATTCAGTGCCGAGGTCGGTGGTTCGGCGGTTCGAAGCTGCACGGCTTCAACGACTGCAACTAGCTGCACAATTACTTCTCTGTCGAACGGGACTAACTACTACGTTTCCATCCAGAGTCAAAACAGTGTTGGCTATTCGGAGCGATCAAACCCAAGGGTGCTTGCAAGGCCCGGTACCGCATCGACAACTACCTTGGCGATGTCTACAACATCAGCACTGTCTGGAGCATCGGTTAGCTTGACCGCAACAGTGACATCGGGCGCTACCGGAACAGTTAATTTCACCAGTGACGGAGCTTCTATCACTGGCTGTGGATCGGTGACCATCGTTAGCGATGAGGCGGTTTGCACGACCACCGGGTTGGTTTCAAAGACGCATTCGATCCGCGCGAATTACTCTGGAAATGGCAGCTATGCATCTTCATCCAGCGCCAGTCAGGATCTATCCATCCTTTCGACCTTCACAATTGGCTATAACGCCAACGGAGGAACGGTTTCAACCTCTTCAGCGGTGTATACGCCGGGGGGCTCAGCTCTGGTACTACCAACCCCGACAAGAAGCTCATACACTCTTGATGGTTGGTACAGCTCCAGCTCGCTAGGGACAAAAATTGGCGACGCAGGGGACAATTACACACCAACCGATTCCCGAACCGTTTATGCCAAGTGGGTCCAAACTTCACTCTGGGGTATGGGTTCAAATGTAAAGATCGGCACGATCACCACAGTTGATGGCGTCGGGAACACCTATTCGGCATCAAGCAGTGGCAGCACGGTTCAAGTTTCTTACCCAGCTGATGCACTTCCTGCGAGCACAGTGATCGACATCTATTTACTTTCCGACACGACCAGGGCCGCTTCACTAGTGCCAGGTGACAAGAGTTTCGTTCTAAATGTTGTTACCGCTTGGCTAGCGGCAGACGGAACAGTTCCAGATACTGCAACCGGCAAGCCAATCTCAGTGACTTTGACTAACTCATCAATTAAGGCCGGAGCAAGGCTCTACGCGGTTTTGGGTGAAACAATCACCGACTTGGGAGTTGCGACCGTTGACGGAACTGCAACTGTTGAAATCACTGAGGATCCTGAGATTGTGGTTGTGGCAACACAGCCAGATGCTCCAACTGGTGTCAGTGCCACAACAACTACCAACTCCGCAACCGTGACGTGGTCCGCACCGGCCATAAATGGCGGTGCGGCAGTGACTGCGTATGTTGCAACTGCGTCCACTGGTGAGACCTGTAGTGCCACTGGTACCAGCTGCACCATTACCGGCTTGGATCCTTCGACCAGCTACACATTCACTGTCACAGCGACTAATTCCGTCGGAACTTCCATTAGTTCAAACCCAAGTTCTGCAACCAGCACCACCTCATCTAGTTCTGGAGGATCAGGTGGATCAGGGGGTTCGAGTGGTGGATCAGGTGGTGGCTCAACCCCACCAACCAGTCAAGCACCGAGCCAAGAGGATCTAGAGGAGATAGTTTCCGGCAACAACCGTGAATTCAAGCCCGCTGCGCCCGAAAGACCAGTCAAGGAAACTGGCGTTATTGCGACCGAAGAGGGCTCTGGGCCGCAACCTGTTGTGGTTCGGAATTCCACCGATGAAAAGGTCCTCGTGACCGGAGTAGGTTGGAATCTGAGCATTGGCGCTGCCACAAAGGACGGCAAGCCTAAACCGTTAGCCACCGACTACGCGATTTCTGCGAGAGATGAAGAGAAGGCTATAACCAGTGGCTCTGGACTCGCTCCGAACACTTGGGTTGATCTGTATGTCTTCTCGGACCCAGTGTTTGTTGGAACTGTTCAAACAGATGCAACAGGTGCCTTTGATGCTGAGTTTGAAATACCGAGTGGTTTGACTTTTGGTGCTCACACCTTGGTCCTCGGCACTAAGAACCAAGCCGGCGAAACCGTCACTGTCACACTTGGGATCAATGTTTTGGCGAAGGTCAGAGTGCTTCCGTCTTCGATCGTATTTGCCGAAGGTTCTGACAAAATCACTGAAGCCGGCAAGGCAAAATTGCTCAACTTCATTGAAAAGCAAGAGGACCGAAAGATCCTTAAGGTCACCATCTCAGGTTATGGGGTCAGGGACTCGTCTGGTCGCTACCAGGACGATCTCGCTCAGGCCAGGGGTGAAAGCCTCGCTGGCTTCTTTAGGGACAATGGCGTCGAAGCTCGGTTTGTGATTATTGACTCCGGAATCAGTAAGCACACAGGCCCCAAGGCTCGCAAGGTTACGATCAAGAGCTTCTGGAGGAAGTTCACCAGCTAACAAATCTGGGGACAAACACCCCTTGCGTGTTGATTTCTGGAATTGCTAGGTTTCCAGTAACACCTCGGGGGGTTTCATGAAGAAGTTGTTGGTTGCTTTAGTTTCTGTTGCCGTAATGGCAATTGGGTTTGTTCCGGCTCAGGCCGCTGGAGAATATGTTGCCAGGCAGAAAACACTCAGTGATGCAATTGGCAGTGCAACTGCTTTGAACTCAAAGCAGAGGGCAGAGATCAAACAGGTGGTTGATGCCAATCCATATGCTGAGAAGTTCATTTGCACCGGCATCAGGCTTGAGGGGCAACCGCTTCGAATGAACATTGTTGTTCGCAAGCGAGCCAAGGCCGCTTGCGATTATGCGAAGCAGCTAAACCCAGCACTTTCTACCTGGTTCCAGAACAAACCAACCAAGGCTCCCAGTTATAACGGCCGGGTGCTACTCACTCTGAAGATTCCGGCCGACAAGGCCAATGCGGTTCCTGAAGGATATGTAGAAACT
>CAZBTW010000080.1:0-4795 GCA_964494925.1 uncultured Aquiluna sp. | reverse complement strand
CTCCCAGGGTCACGCTCACTCGCTAAACCTCAAGGACTCCGGCGTTGACGTCGTGGTTGGTCTTCCAGAGGGCTCCAAGTCCAAGGCTAAGGCTGAGGAGCAGGGCCTGAAGGTGCTGACCCCAGGTGAGGCAGTCAAGTGGGCCAACGTAATCGTTGTGCTAGCACCAGACCCAAAGCAGCGAGACCTTTTCACCAACGACATTGAGCCAAACCTAGAAGCTGGAGATGCTTTGGTGTTTGGTCACGGTTTTGCAATTCGCTATGGATTCATTCAGCCACCAGCAAACGTTGACGTATTCCTAGTTGCTCCAAAGGGACCGGGCCACCTAGTTCGACGTGAGTATGTTGCCGGCAAGGGTGTTCCAAACCTGATTGCCGTTGAGCAGGATTCAACCGGCAGCGCAATGGACCTTGGCCTTTCTTACTCCAAGGCAATTGGTGGCACCAGGGCTGGAACCATCAAGACCACCTTCACCGAAGAGACTGAGACCGACTTGTTCGGTGAGCAGGCTGTTTTGTGTGGTGGAGCATCACAGCTAGTGATGTATGGCTTCGAGACTCTAGTCGAGGCTGGTTACCAGCCAGAGATCGCTTACTTCGAGGTCCTACACGAGCTGAAGCTAATTGTTGACCTGATGTATGAGGGTGGCATTGCAAAGCAGCGCTGGAGCGTTTCTGACACCGCTGAGTACGGAGACTATGTTTCTGGACCACGCGTAATCGACCCATCGGTCAAGGACAACATGAAGGCAGTTTTGACTGACATTCAGAACGGTGCGTTTGCAAAGCGCTTCATTGATGACCAGGATGCCGGTGGTCCAGAGTTCAAGGCACTTCGTGCCAAGGGCGAGGCTCACCCAATCGAAGCAACCGGTCGCGAACTGCGCAAGCTATTTAGCTGGTTGCAGAACGATGATGACTACCAAGAGGGCAACGCCGCTCGATAATCGGTATTTTTCAAACAAGCAATCCCCTCGAATTCATTCGAGGGGATTGCTTGTTTTTTATCGTGCCTAAGGCCTGATTAAGTCATGCGCATTAGAATTTTTTAGTATCGAAGATAAGGATTCATTATGTGTTCACAAGTTACCTGCAGCTCATGCTCAAAGCCAACCTGGGAAGGTTGCGGACAGCACATCGATGAGGCATTGGCTGGTGTTGCAGAGGCAGACCGCTGCCAGTGTGCTCGCTAGTAGCTAGTAAATATCAGGGCTAGAATGGGAGTCATCCCATCACCGCCGATTTTCGTTAGGTTAGCCATTGTCTAAGCCCGTTGTATTAATTGCTGAAGAACTTTCACCTGCAACCGTTGAGGCGCTTGGCCCTGACTTTGAAATTCGCCACGTCGATGGCGCAGATCGTTCAAAACTCCTGCCGGCACTGGCGGATGCCAACGCGGTGCTAATTCGCTCAGCGACCAAGATGGATGAGGAAGCACTGAAAGCTGCCCCTTCTCTCAAAGTGATTGCCAGGGCTGGCGTTGGTCTAGACAACGTTGATATCAAGACCGCTACCGCCCAGGGTGTGATGGTCGTGAATGCTCCGACCTCAAACGTGATTTCAGCAGCTGAGTTGGCCATTGGTCACATCATGTCCCTGGCTAGAAACATTCCAGCTGCTCAGGCATCAATGCAGGCCGGTAAGTGGCAGCGCAGCGCTTTTTCCGGTGTCGAGCTTTACGAAAAGACCATTGGAATTATCGGCCTCGGTCGAATTGGAACACTTGTCGCGCAGCGCCTGGCAGGCTTTGGTGCCACTTTGATCGGCTATGACCCTTATGTCACCCAAGCTAGGGCGGAACAAATTGGCGTCGAGTTAGTCGACATGGATGATCTGATGAAGCGCAGTGATTTCATCACGATTCACATTCCAAAACTTCCTGAAACAACCGGGATGATTTCCACCGAACAGTTTGCTATCGCGAAACCAAACCTGCGTATCGTGAACTGCTCAAGAGGCGGAATCATTGATGAAGAGGCCCTTTACCAGGCACTTGTATCCGGACAAATCGCAGCTGCTGGTTTGGATGTTTTCGTGTCTGAACCGCCAACCGGGTCACCTTTGATTGGGCTTGAAAACATTCAGCTCACCCCACACCTGGGGGCCTCAACCGAAGAGGCTCAGGAGAAGGCCGGTATTTCCGTGGCGAGGTCAGTGCGTTTGGCACTGGCTGGGGATTTGGTTCCAGACGCTGTGAACGTTGCCGGAGGCGTGATTGACGCTTCGGTCAAGCCGGGTATTGCGTTGGCTGAGAAGCTAGGGCAGATTGTCGCTGGTCTTGCCCAGAGCTCGATTGCCTCAGTTGAATTTGAAGCTCGTGGCGAGATCGCAGCCCATGATGTCACCGTGCTGAAGCTGGCTGCTCTAAAGGGTATTTTCCAGACCATGGTTACCGAGCAGGTTTCCTACGTGAACGCGCCACTGATGGCCGAATCGCGGGGGATTGAGGTTCGATTGGTTCAGGACACCGCAAGCGATGAGTATCGCAACATCACCACGGTCAAGGCGGTTCTTTCTGACGGCAGTGTGGTGTCAGTTGGTGGAACAGTGATTGGTCCAAAGCACCACCAAAAGGTTGTGTCAATAAATGGCTACGACGTTGAGCTTTCCATGGCCGAAAACCTAGTTGTCATGGTTTACCAGGACCGTCCCGGAATTGTTGCCGTCTACGGCAAGGCCTTTGCTGAGGCTGGAATCAACATTGCCGCAATGACAATTGCTAGGCAGCAAAAGGGTGGCAAAGCTCTTGCAGTGATTACCGTTGACTCGCCTGTTGAGCAGGAAGTCTTGGAGTCAGTCCAAAAGGAGATTGAGGCCGACCTAATGAAGTCGATCTCAATCTCCGATCAGTTCTAGTTTTTTGCTGCTCTGCTTCTAGCGTCCATGCCTGATTTCCAGGTGGTGTAGCCGCCGTCGAGGTTTCTAGCTTTGATTCCATGACCCTTTAGCAACTGAACCGCTGTGTGACCTCGCTGCCCTACAGCACAGTGAACAATCACATCTTTACCCTTGAGCTGGTCAACATGTTCACGCAGGGTGTCAACTGGAATCAATTTGGATCCCGGAATACTGCCTGCTGCGTTTTCTGATTCGGATCTAACATCGATCAACACAGCGCCATCGGTCATGGCTGTTTCAAGCTGGTCGAATTGAATGTTCTCGGTCTTGCCGGTTAGAACGTTGTTGCCAACATAACCGGTTTGGTTTATTGCATCCTTGGCTGAGCCAAAGGCCGGAGCGTAGGAGAGCTCGAGATTCATGAGGTCATCGATTGTCAGGCCGGCGTAGATGGCTGTGGCAATAACGTCGATTCGCTTATCGACACCATCCTTGCCAATACCCTGGGCTCCCAGCAGCTTTCCTGACTCGGGGTCAAATAAAACCTTGAGGCTAATGGTTTCGGCTCCCGGGTAGTAACCTGCGTGACTGCCTGGGTGCAGGTGGATAACCTTATGTGGAATGTTCATTCGCTCAGCCAGTCCCTGGGTTAGGCCGGTAAGGGCTGCAGCCATGCCGTAGGCACCGATGATTCCGGTTCCAATTGATGGCCTGGCGGTCACCTTTTCACCTGCAATAACATCGGCCACTAGTCGACCATGACGGTTAGCAAGGTTTGCCAACCAAATCATCTGGTCCTGTCCAGTTAGGGCACTTAGTTTCTGAGCTGCGTCGCCAACCGCAAAGATGTTTGGATCGCTGGTTCGCTGCTGGTCATCGACAACTATTCCACCGGCTGAGCCGATTTCCAATCCGGCATCAACTGCCAGTTGGTGATCAGCTACCACTCCGATGGCTGCTACCACTAGGTCAGCCTCGATTACGCGACCGTCTTTCAGGGTCAAGGTGTCGGGGCCAATCTCCTTGGTTTCCGCGGCCAGGGCTAGCTCAATTCCACGCTCGGTTAGAACCTTCTGCATCGGTTCGATCATTTCAGGGTCGAACTGGGGCAGGATGTTCTCCCTGAATTCCACGATGGTTGTCTTGATGCCACGGTGCTGCAGGTTCTCTGCAAGCTCAACACCGATGAAGCCTGCTCCAATGATCGCCGCTGAGCTGATCTTCTTTTGATCAACCAGCGCCTTGATCTTGGTTGCGTCTTGGACGTCTCTGAGTACCAGGGCACGTTCTAGGCCTGGGATTGGAACCATGCGGGGCTTGGCACCGGTTGAGAGAATCAACTTGTCGTAGTTCTCTTGGTATTCGGTGTTTGTCTCAAGGTTGAGTAAGCTGACAACCTTCTTGTCGCGGTCGATTGCTGTCACTCGGTTATTTACGCGAACATCCAATCGAAAGCGGTTGTGCAGGGATTCTGGAGTTTGCAGCAGCAAGCTCTGCTCCTCCGGGATTACCTCTCCAATGTGATATGGCAGACCACAGTTGGCATAAGAGACGTGAGGCCCCTGCTCAAAAACAATAATTTCGGCGTCTTCTTTTAGTCTGCGTAATCTTGTCGCAGCAGACATTCCTCCAGCGACACCACCAACAATTAGAACCTTCATTAGCGAACCACCTTCAATCCGGCACGCTGCCAAGCAGCCATGCCTCCGGAAACGTTTGTTACCTGGTAGCCGGCCTTGCTAAGAATTCCGGCAGCTTGAGAGCTGCGCATTCCTGACTGACAAACCACCAAAATCGGACGTTCGATCGGGATCTCCTTGAGCCTTCTTTCAAGAACACCAAGTGAAATCAACTTGGCCCCTGGGGCATGGAAATTCTTGTATTCGTGGCTTTCACGAACGTCGATCAGAACCGCACCCTCATCCTGGAGTGCCTTAGCCCGTTCCGGGCTAACC
>CAZBTW010000079.1:0-4803 GCA_964494925.1 uncultured Aquiluna sp. | reverse complement strand
GTAAGAACAATGACTCCAAGCCGCTAAAGCCACAGGTGGTTGGCGAAGAGGCAGACAACCCAACCTGGTACAAGGCTGTGATGTTCGGCTTCATGCTGTTCGGGCTAGCCTGGATCCTACTGTTCTACATTTCCTCAGCCAGATACCCACTGGGCAGCGCAACACCGATCGATCTTTCTAACTGGAACATCCTGATCGGTTTTGGCATCGCAATGATTGGTTTTGCGATGACAACTCGCTGGAAGTAATTAAAACCAACTAGCAATTTTCAACATGGTGAGTCCAAACAGGACTCCCCAAACTAAAAACACTCCGAAGACCTGCTGCACGCGTTGCGACGCCTGTCTGGTCTGCGCATAGATTCCGGCTATTGCCAGGCCTGTTACTAGGCCACCCAGGTGGCCCTCCCAAGAGATCCCAGAAACAAAGAACCCAAGGCCGAAGTTGATGGCGATCAGCGTGAAGATCTGCGTGGCATTGCCCCCGCCTGCTCTCACAACCACAAAGTAAGCGCCCATCAAACCAAACAGCGCACCGGATGCTCCAACAACTGGCACCGATGGATCAGACAGCCACATCACGGCAACCGAGCCACCAATTATTGAGGTTAGGTAGAGGGCCAGGAATCGAACCGGGCCGAGCATCGGCTCCAGCACTCGACCAAAGATCCAGATTGCATAAGAGTTAAAAAGGATGTGGATCGGTCCAGACCAGTCGTGAACAAACCCAGATGTCAGCATCCGCCATGGTTCAAAGGGAGCAAAGAGCGGTGCAAAAAAGAACTGGTTAGTGAATAGGTAACCCAATGGACTGATTTGGCCAAGCCAAATCAGGACATTTAGCGCAAGCAAGCCCGATGTGATCGGGACTGCTTTTGCGCCTCTCAGGCTAAGAGCCAACTAAACCTTTTCGATTGTGATGCTCTCGATGATCACATCTTCTGCCGGCTTGTCGCGACCATCGGTTGCGACAACACCAATCTGGTCCACAACCTTGCGACTGACCTCATCGGTGACATCACCGAAGATGGTGTGGCGTCCCTGCAACCAGGTGGTTGGGGCCAAGGTAATGAAGAACTGTGAGCCGTTGGTGCCAGGGCCTGCGTTTGCCATGGCTAGCTTGTAGGGCTCGTTGAAGGTTAGCTCTGGGTGAATCTCGTCGCCGAACTGGTAGCCAGGTCCGCCCATGCCGGTTCCGGTTGGGTCGCCACCTTGAATCATGAAGCCCTCGATTACGCGGTGGAAGATAACGCCGTTGTAGAGCGGGGTGTCGGTCTTGGTCGCATTGGTCTTCGGGTCGCGCCACTCGATTGAACCGGTGGCCAGTCCCTCGAAGTTCTCAACGGTCTTCGGCGCGTGCAAACCGAAAAGGTTCACCTTGATTGCGCCGTGGTTGGTGTGCAGGGTTGCGATAGCTGTTGGAGAAGTCATGGCTTTATTCTGCCAGTTCTTTTGCGCTTGTGTTTAGCTGAACAGTTGTTTAGTATTTGAACATGCGTTCAGGAAAGCAAACAAAAGACGAATTGCTAGCAATAGCAGTTCAGATGTTTGCTGCTGATGGCTTTCAGAAAACCTCACTCAGATCGATAGCAAAGCAGGCCGGCGTATCGCCGGCCCTGATGATTCATCACTTTGGAACCAAAGACAAGCTGATTGATTTGGCCATCGTGAACACCCTTGGGGACTGGGTGGCCAAGGAAAAGCTGGCCATGCTGGATGACCAAGAGAACCAGCTTTCGAGTTGGCAATCGATCATGGAGCAGGGAGCGACGCCACTGAATTTTTTCAGACAGGTGCTCATTGCAGGAGGCAAGTATGCCGGCAGGCTCTTTGATGTTGCGGTTTCGGAGTCAGAAGCCCTGCTGAAGACAGTTGCTGAGAATGGACAACTAAAGAAAGTTTCCGATCCTCATGTGACGGCAATCTTGATGACCCTGAGCGGTATGGGTTCATTGATTTTGATGGAACACATCGAGCGGCACTTGGGCGGGTCAATTGCATCCCCTGAGGTTGCCCACAAACTTATGGTCGCCAATAACGAGATGTTGCAGGATGGGATTTTTGTCTCACCCGAACAAATAAAAGAAGAGAAAGTGGGTAGCTAATGGCTGTAATCGCCATTGAAGGCCTAGTCAAAACCTATGGCAAACAAAATGCCGTAGACAATTTGACGGCCAATGTCCAGAAGGGTCGAATCACCGGCTTCCTGGGACCAAACGGTGCTGGGAAATCCACCACCCTCAGGTGCTTGGTTGGCCTGTCAAAGCCAACCAGCGGTTCGGTTAAGATCTATGACCGGCCCTATCGAGAACTTGAGAACCCACTTAGCAAGGTCGGAACCGTCCTTGACAGTCGCGGTTTTCACCCAGCGTTGACCGGCAGACAGAACCTGCGAGTGGTCGCTGCTGCAGCCGGAATTGATGACTCTAGGGTTGACGAAGTTCTTGAAATGGTGGAGCTCACCGAGGCTGCGGGCCGCAAGATGAAGAAGTATTCACTGGGCATGAAGCAGCGCCTTGCTTTGGCTGGTGCGATTCTGGGAGACCCGGAAATCCTAATTTTGGATGAACCCGCTAACGGACTAGACCCGGCTGGAATTGCCTGGCTTCGAAACTTCCTACGTCAACTAGCCCAGGGCGGAAGAACCATCCTGGTTTCCTCCCATCAGCTGGCTGAAATGCAGCACACGGTTGACGATGTTCTGATCATCAACAAGGGAAAGCTGATTGCATCTGGAACTAAGGAGCAGGTCATGGGTGATGGCACCCTCGAAGAAGCATTTTTGAAGCTAACCGGAGGTGCACTGTCATGAACCTATTGAAATCTGAGTGGCGAAAGCTCATTTACGTCCGTGCCCACTGGGGTCTGTTGATTGCTGCGATCCTGGTTGCTCTGCTTGGAACCGCTGTGACACCGGTGATTCTCGATAGCAACGCCGAAGCCTTCGGGCTAGGGCTAGACCAGCCAGAAGCTATTGATGCGGTCTATGCCAATGCAATCTCGTCCTACTTCTTCGCGATCATCATTGGAATCATGTTGATGTCCGGTGAATTCCGCCATGGCACCTCGGTTGCAACATTTCTGACTGCCCCGAAGCGCGGCACCGTGCTGGCTAACAAGCTTGCAATTGCTGCCATCGGTGGTGCTCTGGTGATGGTAATTGCGACCGCCTCGGGCCTATTGGGCGGTTGGGTTGCCTTGCAGTTCTTTGACAACGTGGCAGAGCCCTCATCGGGAGTGTTCCTAAACACCATGATTGCTGCGGTAGTTTCTGGTGCAATCCTTGGAGTCGTCGGCGTTGCGCTTGGAACACTTGTGAGAAACCAGATGCTGGCAATCACTGGATCCCTGATCTACCTGTTTGTGATTGACCCGATCCTGTTGACTCTGGCCCCTGAGGCTGGCAAGTGGCTACCATCTGGTTTGATCACGGCCATGTTGGCCCTTGATGTTCAAGCACCTGAGTTGGGCTTTGACACCACCAATTACCTGCCAGCCCTAACCGCAACGATTGTCTTGCTCGGTTATGGCTTGGTCTTTGGCGCGATTGCCATCGCAACAAGTTTGCGTAGAGACATCGAATAAAAACAGCTAAAGATAAACCGGGTCCTGATTTAGGGCCCGGTTTTTCTTTGCCTATAGGCCTTTTGGCTTCAGATACTTCTGAGCTAGAGCGCTCAAGAAGTCAAACAACAAAGCCAGAATGGCAACCAGCACAGCACCAATCAAAATCGCTGGAGCTCGGTCAAGCTTTAGGCCGGAGTTAATGGTTTCACCCAAACCCCCACCACCAACCAAGAAGGCAAGCGCTGACATGCCAACGTTGATGACGATGGCAGTTCTAATGCCGGCAATGATCACCTCTACAGATAACGGCAATTCGATCTTCATGAGGATTTGGCGGGTTGTGTAGCCCATGCCGCGGCCGGCATCAATGACAGAGCGGTCCACCTGCTCCAAACCAACAATCGTGTTTCTCAAAACCGGCAGCAGTGAGAAGGTGGCCAGGGCAAGAATCACTGTCGTGATTCCAGCACCCATGAAGGAGAAGAAGATAACAATCAACCCATAGGCAGGTAGAGCCTGCGCCAAACCAAGGGTGTCAACCAGGAAGTTCTTGAGCTTCGGGAATCCCTTTCTGGTGACCAGGATGCCCAGCGGAATCGCAATCAGAATCACTAAAAACGAGGATGCAAAACCAAGTGTGATGGTTTCAATCAACTGTCGTTGCAGCTTCTCCGGGGCAAGAATCGAAATTGTGGTGTCATCAAGATCCGAGTAGAGCCACACCACACCACCGATGATTGCCAATGCAACGGCGAATATCGGCGAGATGATTAGATCTAGTCGCTCACTCAGTGGCGTGCGATTTCGAAGATTTGGTGCTACCTGAGACAAGTTTTACCCCTTACCCATCGCTCATAATCAGCTTGGCTAGGGACTCGATTGTGCAGCAACCCAGGTACTTACCCTTGCGGTCAGTAACCGCGGCCATACCAACCGAAGACTGCAGCATCACGGTTAGTGCATCCTGCAGGGTGTCTTCTGGCTGCAAGTCAACTGTCACCGGACGACCTGATTTTTCAATCGGCTGGCTGGTGCGGTTAAGTGCTCGTTCGTCAATCCATCTGGTTGGCTTGTCATTGGCATCCAACAGCAGTGCAACCTGATCAGGTGATTCTTGAAGTGCAGCAAGTGCCTGTTCGCGCAGCACTGGAGCCTTTAGGGTTGGCACCTGGTGTAGGTCGATGTCGCGAACCTTCTTCAGGGTCAATCCCTTCAGAATCGCACCGGAACCAAGGAA
>CAZBTW010000078.1:0-4876 GCA_964494925.1 uncultured Aquiluna sp. | reverse complement strand
CTGAGTCTGAACCCATCACAATTGCGATATCGGCCATCATGCTCCTTAGCTATTTGGTTTTACTCTATGACCTAACTCTTGCCGTAGAGCACAGCCACCGCGCTATGTGCTGTTTCTAGCAACTGCGGATGATTTGAACCAAGAAGGGTCAGGTGCCCCATTTTTCTGCCTCGGCGAGCCGACTTTTCATAGGTGTGGAACTTCACATCAGGAGTTAACTTCATGGCTCGTGGATAGTTTTCGACAAAGGTGTTTTCGTCATCGACTCCGAGCAGATTTAGCATCACAGCAGCCTCGGTAACCATCGCAGTTGACCCCAGCGGGAGATCCAGAACAGCCCTGAGGTGCTGCTCAAATTGGCTGGTGTTGCAAGCCTCGATTGAGAAGTGACCGGAATTATGCGGTCGCATTGCAAGCTCGTTTATGTAGAGCTTGCCGTCGGCAGTCTCAAAAAGCTCCACTGCTAACATCCCAACAACACCCAAACCTTCAGCAATTTCTGCACCAATCCGGGCTGCAGTTTCGGTGTCCACGGGCATTGGAGCCGGAGCTAGCACTTCAGCACAAACGCCATCTTTCTGAACGGTTTGAACGAGGTCATAGGTTGCAATTGCACCGCCGGGACTCCTGGCGACCAATTGAGCTAACTCTCTTACAAATGGCACTTTCTGCTCCAGCAAGAGCTCTCCGCCCAGAGTTTCAATTTGATCCAACCAGTCGCTTACATCGGCAGAGCTGGTGACAACACGCACGCCCTTGCCGTCATAACCGCCAATTGGTGTTTTGACAATGATTTCAGGTCCATGCTCGGCAATGAACTGCTCAATGCCATCAGGATCTGAGGCAGTTGCCCAGGCAGGCAGTGGCAAGCCCAGGTCCTGGAGTCGCGAGCGCATCAGGGACTTATTTTGCGCGAAGACTAAAGCGGCTGGTCCTGGGAAAACCTTTACACCCTCCGCCTCAAGAGTTTCTAGCAAGCCGGTTGGAACGTGTTCATGGTCGAAGGTCACGACATCGACAGTCTTGGCGAAGGAAGACAGCTGTTGGTAGTCGGTGTAGTCACCGACCTGGGTGACGGCTTGATGGGCAGAGGAGGCATCTTGTTCTGCAAAAACCTTAAGTTCAATCCCCAGCTCGATGGCAGGAACCTGCATCATACGTGCAAGCTGCCCTCCCCCAATAACTCCAACCCTGTACATGTTTCTCCCGCCTAAATGCCTTGAAGTTAGTTTCGCAGATGCCAAACATCTGCAGCGGCCAGTGCCACAGGTTCTGGTGTTTCAATTATCAGTCTGCCTGAATCATCGATTGAAGTCGCGACCCCGTAAAGATTCTTTCCTCCAGGTAGTTCAGCCCGCACCTTGGTTCCAAGCGTCAGGCAGGCATCCTGCAGCTCCTCTTGGAACTTCGCTATCGCAGAGACTGGATCACTGTTCAACACTTCCCAGTAGCCACGAACTGATTTGGCAATTGCGGCCAGCAGCTCATCAAGGCTGATGTCAATTTGCAGCTCTTGGAGACAGACGGCAGTTTCGGGAGAATTTTCCTGAGGGAGCATATTGAATCCAATCCCCAAGACCACTTGATTTCCTTCTGCCACCTCAGCAAGAATCCCGGCCAGCTTCTTGCCTTCAACCAAAAGATCATTTGGCCACTTCAACGATGCTTTGGCTCCAAGATCAACTGCGGCAGCCCTAATTGCAAGCCCGGCCATGATCGTTATCCAATTCCTGGCAGCTTCTGTTTGTGGCCGCAGCAGCATTGACAGTGCCATTGATTTTCCAGGCTCGGTAATCCAGGTTCGACCCAGGCGACCCAAGCCACCTACTTGTGACAAGGCCGTGACGCTGAAGAATTCGGGAGCTTTGGGGTCAAGCCTTCGAATCAGCTCTTTATTTGTGGAGTCAACCTCCGCAAGCGCGATGAGCTCCGGCAGTTCGTTTGCAGCCAGTGGAAGTTCCATTGCCTAAATGATATCTCATAGTCCATTTTGTAGGAATCACAGGCGACTTAGCGCATTGCTTTGTAGGTAATGTTCAAGACTGTGCTCGTTTTGACCGATAAAGTTAGGCAGACATTGAAGGAGTGCACGTGTCGGAGATTCCAGATCTATCAACAACCGCCGGTCGGTTAGCTGACCTGAAGCAGCGCTTCCAAGAAGCTGTTCTAGATTCAGAGGCGGTGGCGGTCACCAAGCAGCACGCCAAAGGCAAGGGCACTGCTCGCGAGCGAATCAACATGCTGTTGGATCCGGGCTCGTTTGTTGAGCTCGACGAATTTGCCAGACACCGCTCCACATCTTTCGGAATGGGCGATAAGCGCCCCTACGGTGACTCGGTGGTCATAGGAATCGGAACCATCAATTCCAGACAGGTTGCTGTTTACTCCCAGGACTTCACAATCTTTGGTGGCTCACTGGTTGAGGCTGCCGGAAACAAGATCATCAAGGTGATGGAACTGGCTATCAAGACCGGCGTTCCACTTATTGGAATACTTGATTCTGGTGGAGCCCGAATCCAAGAGGGAGTTATCGCCCTTGGAAAATATGGCGAGATTTTCCGCTTGAACACAATGGCCTCAGGGGTAATCCCGCAAATTTCAATAATCATGGGGCCAGCAGCCGGTGGTGCCGTTTACTCGCCAGCCCTAACTGATTTCGTGGTCATGGTTGATAAAACCTCAAACATGTTTGTTACCGGTCCCGACGTGATCAAAACAGTCACCGGTGAGGATGTTGGGATGGAGGACTTGGGTGGTGCTAGAACCCACAACGAGACCTCCGGTGTTGCGCACTATTTAGCCGATGATGAAAAAGATGCCATTGACTATGTGCAGTCACTTGTTGGATATCTCCCAGAAAACAACCTCTCCGAGACTGTTACCTACCAATCAGAGTCTGAACTAGAAATCACCGAGGATGACAAACGTCTGAACGAGATCATCCCGGACAACCCAAACCAACCGTATGACATGCACACCATCATTGAATCGCTGGTGGATGAGGGTGAGTTTCTGGAGATCCAGCCGCTATTTGCGCCAAACATAATCATTGGATTTGCAAGAATCGACGGCAACTCCGTGGGGATTGTGGCAAACCAGCCAATGCAGATGGCAGGAACCCTAAACATTGATGCAGGTGAAAAGGCTGCACGGTTCGTCAGATTCTGCGATGCGTTCTCAATTCCAATCCTCACCCTCGTTGATGTTCCCGGTTACTTACCTGGCACCGATCAAGAGTGGGCTGGAGTAATCAGACGTGGCGCCAAGTTGCTCTATGCATATGCGGAAGCAACTGTGCCGCTAGTCACCGTAATCACCCGCAAGGCATATGGCGGCGCCTACATCGTCATGGGATCCAAGCAGCTAGGAGCCGACATCAACCTGGCTTGGCCAACTGCAGAGATTGCCGTAATGGGCGGTCAGGGTGCAATCAACATTTTGTTCCGTGACAAGCTCAAGGAAGCAGAGGCCCAAGGACTTGATATTGCTGAAGTCAGAGACCAGCTTGCCAAGGAATACACCTACAACGTAGCCAGCCCTTTCTTAGCCGCCGAGCGCGGAGAGCTCGATGGGATCATCGAACCAGCCGCGACCAGGTCTTCAGTTGTTAGAGCGCTACGCGCCCTGAAAACTAAGCGGGCTAACCTGCCACCAAAGAAGCACGGAAATATCCCGCTCTAATGCGCCAATACTCAGATAAAGAAATCACAGAACTGCTTGATATTTCAGGTGGCGATGCTGAAGAACAGGCTGCAGCAATTGCTGTAGTAACGCAGGCGATTATTGAATCCAGGCGACTTGGTCGTATTGCCACCCGGAAGCCGCGCACCTCTTGGAACAGAGGTCCGGCTCAACTCCGAGGCGATCATCTTGATGGTTGGGTTAACAACTTTCGGAACTGAGTCATTTTCTCAAGCAATGTCGAGAGTTAGATTCTCAGGAACACATCTGGCATCTCGGCACCGGGCCTGATGGCCACCATTGTGACCGTCCAGGTCTCCCCTGGCGCCGAGCGAATCACAACCTTGCCGCTTTTCACTTTTTGTAGATTCTCAATCAATTGATCAACCACAGCTTTACGGTTTTGGCTAGCGGCGGTTTCGACACCACCATCATCTAGTAGCTGTACTTCAACGCCCCTGCTTCTAGCCTCGAAGATTGCTGCCGCCAATTTCTTGCTTGTGAATCCACGGCCACGAATTTGGTCTCGGATGGCAGCCTCGGTCAACAGCAATTGCTTGGCGTCAGCTTTTGATAGACGCCCCTTCTTTTCCTTGATTAGGCGCAGGAGTGGAAGAACCGCAGTCAGGGTTTCGCTGATTCTTGACGTGGCAATCTTGCGGACCTCGGATTCCAACTCGCGGTTACTGTCTTCCTGCAGAGCACGGTTGATCAATTCGGTAGCGGCCTTATCGCTGCTGGCTAGTACTCGTGAAACTGCGTGTGCTGCCGCCAAAATGAGAAATGCTCCAATAATTCCGCTTGCAAAAAGGGTCTCGAACCCACGCCAAAAAACAAATTCCAGAATCATGATGACCATGCCAGCCCAAGCGAGTCTTAGGCGTTGGCGGATAGCTAATACAGACATCAGATTGGCAATCCCCACCACATACCAGGTTTGATATGGAGATTCGATTTCGGGACCAATGGCTATTACCCCAAACAGTGGGATTGTTCCGGCGGCAATTATTGCCAATGCCGCTGGCGGGTCCTTCAGCGCCAGCCCGTTTCTGGCCACAATTGCCCAAGAAATAGCGACAAGGTAAAGAGCAATTGCGGGGATGGCAGCCCAAACCTGATCAAAACTTTGCAGATTAAATACCGCGAGCGCCGCGTGATAGTAGCCAAAGGCCAGGCTAAAAAACAGAAGCGGTAG
>CAZBTW010000077.1:0-4878 GCA_964494925.1 uncultured Aquiluna sp. | reverse complement strand
AAGCCGCTGATAAACAGAGCAATCAACGGAGACCTCTACCACCCAGGATCGGTGTTCAAGTTGGTGGTGGCTGCTGCTGCACTCGAGTCTGGTCGCTACAGCACCACCACAACATTTGAGAACTTGGATCGATATCGACTTCCTGGAACCACCACAACAATCCAGAACTCTTCGGGTCAAGCTTGCGGTGATGGGGTCTTGGTCACGTTGGAGCAGGCGTTAATTCGCTCCTGCAACATTCCTTTCGCAATGCTGGCCGTTGACCTAGGCCAAGATCGGATTCGGGCTCAAGCCGAACTGATGGGCTTTGGCGATGACCTAGCAATTCCCTTGACGGTAACCCCAAGCATCTACCCACAGGAGATGGAGCTTTCGCAGGTGGCTCTTTCTGGGTTTGGCCAGTTTGATGTCAGGGTCAGTCCACTTCAAATCGCTATGGTGACCTCAACCATTGCCAACCAGGGTGTTTTGATGAAGCCGCAGCTTGTGGATCAGGTGGTGGCAGCAAACCTGAATGTATTGAGTCAACCAACCCCCCAGGTTTTGTCATCACCGATGTCCAGGGAGACAGCGGCACTCATGACCAGAATGATGGTTGACTCGGTTGAATTTGGTGCTGCCACAAATGCCGGCATCAGCTCAGTTGCGGTTGCCGGTAAAACCGGCACTGCCGAAAACGGAGAAACCGACCCCTACACCCTTTGGTTCACCGGTTTTGCTCCAGCCGAAGCCCCTGAAATTGTTGTGACTGTGGTTGTTGAAGACGGCGGCGGAATTGGTCAGAACGGAACCGGAAACCAAATTGCGGCACCGATTGCCAAGGCAGTAATGCGGGTGATGTTAGACCGATGAAACCAGCAGTTGGACAGTTATATGGCGATCGCTATCGCCTAAAGCTCCGCATTGCCATTGGCGGCATGGGTGAGGTTTGGCAGGCAGAGGATGAACTAATCCTGCGCGAGGTTGCTATCAAGATCCTCAAGGAGGAGTATCTCTCCGACCCTAATTTCTTGGAGCGATTCCGCACCGAGGCACGCTCCGCCGCACTGGTCGAGCACGAAGGCATTGCCAATGTTTATGACTACGGCGAGGACACCGGCGCTGCCTACCTAGTAATGGAGCTGGTTCCGGGTGAGTCACTTTCCAGGCTTTTGGAGCGGGAACGCAAGCTTTCCGAAGAGCAGGTTTTGGACATCATGGCCCAAACCTCGAGGGCCCTTGCTGCAGCGCATGCGAGAGGCCTAGTTCACCGAGACATCAAGCCAGGAAACCTACTGATCACCCCCGAGGGCAAAGTCAAGATCACTGACTTTGGTATTGCCAGGGTTGGTGACCAGGTTCCACTCACCAAAACCGGTCAGGTTATGGGGACAGTTCAGTATTTGGCTCCCGAGCAGGCAACCGGTAAGCCATCGACTTCGGCAACCGACCTGTATTCACTGGGAGTTGTTGCCTATGAGGCGCTTGCAGGCAAGCGCCCTTTCCGCGGTGAGAATCAGATGGCAATTGCCATGGCTCACATTAACGAAATGCCCCCGGCTCTCTCAGACTCAATTGACCCGAGGGTTCAGAACCTAGTTCTGAGCTGTTTGGCAAAGAAACCAAACCAGCGCCCGGAGTCTGGAACATCGCTTGCGATACGAGCCGAGGCTTTGCTTCGAGAGAAGCGCAAGAGTGCTCCGATTATTAACACTGAGCCGGTTGAAGACCCGGTTACCGAGGTTATTACCACCGATACCGCACCACTTCCAAAGGCTCCGATTGTTTGGCCCTGGCTGGCAACACTTGGGCTACTTGGGTTGACGGCGATTGTTGTAATAGTGGCGATCCTCTCTGAGCCAAGTGCCAGGGAAACTGATCCAAGTTCCACCCCGTCACCTACTCCAAGCCAAACGGTGACCGAGGTTGAACCGGAGCCGACGCCGACTGAGCCGGCAACATCGCTGGTTTTGGTTTCGGATGTTGTTGGTAAAAACTTGAGCGAAGTAACTGCGCTTTTGACCGAACGCGGTTTTGTGGTGAATGCGATTCCAGGTGACTTGATTGATGGCTCTAGCCCAGAGGTTCGAGTTGTTTATGCGGTGTCGCCAACCGGCAACATTGAACTTGGTTCGGTAATCAGCGTTACCTATTACGTGGGTAACTTTGAGGACATTCCAATTGAGATTCCGGTTGATGAGCCTCCCGTTGAGCCAACCCCGACTCCCACAAACCCTGAAACCGGTGAGCCAATAACCACAGATCCTCCGGTTGCAGATGTTCCGGCCGAAGTTCCCGGCGACCCGGCAGCTGAACCAAGTCCGGAGCCTAGTCCAACAGATGGGGGGACAACACAGTAATCAGACTGTAACTAAAAGATGAATGATTTAACAGAAACAAAAACTAGACTTGGACAGGCAGAAAAAGGGCGATTTTGAGCGAAAACGAAAGACTAATAGCCGGTAGATACCGACTTGGTCAGCTGGTCGGCCGCGGCGGAATGGCCGAGGTTTTTGAAGGATACGACACCAGGCTCGGTCGCACCGTAGCCATTAAGTTGCTGAAGTCTGATCTTGCCAATGATGAAAACTTTGAATCGAAGTTTCGCCAAGAGGCCCAGGCAAGTGCCCGCATGGCACACCCAACCATTGTTCGGGTCTATGACGCTGGCGAAGAGGAATCCACCGATGCCAATGGGCAGTTGGTGAAGACTCCATTTATCGTGATGGAGCTGGTTCGCGGAAAACTGCTGAGAGAAGTAATTGCCGAGAAGTCGCTTGATATCGACAAAGCAGTCAAATATGTTTCGGGGATTCTGACTGCTCTTGAGGTCTCTCACCATGCCGGGGTTGTTCACCGGGATATCAAGCCGGCAAACGTAATCGTTGGCGAAGGTGACTCGATCAAGGTGATGGACTTTGGAATTGCCAGAGCCGTTAGTGATAACTCTGCCACTCAAGCAGCAACGGCCGGAATCATTGGAACCGCTCAATACTTTTCACCTGAGCAGGCCCGCGGCGATGCAGTCGATGGTCGAACCGATCTTTACTCAACCGGTGTGATTCTTTATGAGTTGCTGGCCGGAAGACCTCCCTTCACAGGTGAGTCAGCGGTCTCAGTTGCCTACCAGCATGTTTCTGAAGAAGCCCCGGCCCCATCTCAGTTCAACTCTGCAATCTCGCCAGAAATGGACCAGGTCGTATTGCGCTCAATGAGCAAAAACAAAGATGAGCGCTACCAGACCGCGGAAGAGTTCCGCGAGCATTTGCTAGCAGCTCAGGCCGGTCAAACAATCACCAAGAAAACAAAGAAGCTTGATGAGCTGGCACCGGTGGACTTTGATGCCACTGAGGTTATTAGCACCTCCGGTAAGGATGAGTTTCCAACGTCTTTGATTGACGGCTTTGAAACAGCACCGAGCACCCAAATCACCACCACCAGCAACAAACTGGGGGCAAGCGTGCTCTGGGGTCTTGGAACCGGAGTTGTCGTGATTTTGGTTGGACTGCTGTTCTGGGTTATGAACCTTGGATCTGGTGGCCCAAGTGTCACGCCAACAAGCGGCGTGCAGGTTGCCAGTGTTCAGGGCTCTCTCTATGAAGATGCCTACAACACCCTGACCTCTCAGGACCTAGTGGTTTTGAGAGTCTTCGAGAAAAGCGAAAGCGTTCCCGAGGGTGTTGTTATTAGGCAGGTTCCAGAAGCTGGAACACAAGTTTTGTCCAACACAGCTATCACCCTCTATGTTTCAAGCGGTGCAACAGAGGTGACCGTTCCGAATTTGGTTGGCAAATCTGAGGCTGATGCCGTGGCTCTGATTGAAGGTCAAGGGCTCACGGTTGGAACAATTACGGTTGTTGGCTCTCCGATAGTTCCGGAGGGTGTGGTTATTGCCTCCGACCCAGTAACCAACTCAAGATTGCCGCTGGGAACAGTTGTAAACATCATCCTGAGTGACGGCACCGTCCAGGTTCCTGACGTTAGAAACCTAGAGGTGTTGGAGGCCAGAAGTATTCTGACTAACCCTTCGGTAGGATTCACTGTTTCAGTTGAGGTTCTCGATGCAGTCTCCTGCACCGGAACTCCAGGAACAGTTGTGTTGGAGCAGTCGATTTTGCCCGGTGAAGCGCCTCAGCTGCAAAACATCATTTTGTTTGTTGAGTGTGTTGGTGGCGTAGTCGAGCCAACCCCGACCCCGACGCCAACGCCAACTGAAGAAGTTGTTGGCTAGGAAACTTCGATTCTGGGGCTCAGGTTCTTTGCTTTTTCTTTTGCGCCCTCAAGCCCCAAGGTTTCTAACCAATTCGCAAGCATCATGTAGCCACCCTCGGTCATAACTGACTCTGGGTGAAATTGAACTCCGTAAATCGGCTTGGTCTTGTGCTGCAGGCTCATGATCACACCGGATTCTGTCTGCCCGGTAACCTCTAGTTCATCCGGCATAGTCTCTGGGACAACTGCCAGCGAGTGGTACCTGGTTGCTAAGAAGCCCTGAGGCAAGCCATCCAGAATGGTACTTCCTGCGTGATTTACCTTTGAGGTCTTGCCATGCATTAGCTCCGGAGCGCTTTCAACCCTGCCACCGAGTGCTTCGGCAATGGCCTGGTGGCCAAGACACACTCCGAAAACCGGGTAATCAGTTTCAAGTGCATACTTCACGGTCGGGATCGACAATCCAGCACTTGCTGGATTGCCTGGGCCCGGAGAAATAAGGACTGCATCAAATTTAGCCAGAAGCTCTGGGAGTTCTTCCGCCTCGATCACGTCATTGCGCATAACTGTGGTTTCAGCACCCAGCTGCTGCAGATAGCCGTTGAGGGTGTAGACAAAGCTGTCGTAGTTATCGAGAACGAGAATCTTGACCATGGTGTGAATAGCCTAATCGGATAGCGACAATCC
>CAZBTW010000076.1:0-4906 GCA_964494925.1 uncultured Aquiluna sp. | reverse complement strand
TGAGCTTGAAGTTGCGCGATTGCGCGGACAGGCAGCAACTGAAATTGCAGCCCTAAGAACCACAGCCAAGCGGGAAATCGAGGCCCTCAAGGCTGATCTAGAGGCAAAGATTGCCGCCCAGGAGTTTCTAAACCTTGATGAACTTGGTATTGACCAAGCCGCCAAAGATTTGGCGGTTAGTCAACTTGAGGCGCAGCTGAGCGCCAGGCGCAAGGCTGCCGAGGAGGAGTATCTCGAGCTGCATAACCTAGCGGTGGCTGAAACTCAAGCCTATTTAGATTCTGCCAAGACCGATCTGGAAAAGCTTAAGCAGACCATCATGACCATTCGTCTCGAGGTGCAGGCACTCGAGATGGAGGCCACCCAAGCCCAATCTCGCATCATCAGAGAAGCACGGTCCAAGGCTGAGGCGATTGCACACAAGGCCGATCTAGAAGCAGCCGAAACTCTCGCCGAAGCGCGTAACAAGGCCGCCCAAGTAGAACTTGAATCCCAGGAGCGAGTCAAAGGAATTGAAAATAGGGTCAAGTCAAGCGAGCTTTATTTGGAAAAGTTGCGTAGCTTGTTAGAAGACACCGAAGGTTTGGAGAACTAAATGGAGCAGCGAGCTCGTGTAGTCAACTCATTTCAAATTGGACTGACCGGTGGCATTGGTGTCCTAACCGCGATCGTTATCGGTGCGGCAATAACGCAAACAGCAACAATCTTGACCTATGTTGCCATCGCTCTGTTTCTAGCGTTGGGCCTTGACCCGATTGTTCGATCTCTCACTAAGCGCAAAGTTCCTAGGCCTGCCGCGGTTGCGGTTGTCGTGGTTGGATTCTTGGGATTTGTCGGATTGGTCATTTGGGCGGTTGTTCCAACAGCTGTAGCTGAAGCCGCCAAACTAGTGCAGCAAATTCCGAATATTGCCTCCAGCCTGGTGACAACAGAATTGATTGCCCAGTGGGACCAGCAGTTAGGCGGCGCCATTACTGCCGCCACCGACTCAAGCTTGAACTTCATCACCAATTCCGAGAACTGGCCGGGACTACTTGGCGGTGTGCTGCAGGTCGGAATCGGCGTTCTGACTGGTGTCGTGGGAATTGTGATTGTTGTGATTTTGACGCTCTATTTCATGGCTTCACTTGAATCGATGAAGGATTATTTGGCCCTGCTGACCTCGGCCTCAAAACGCGAGCGCTTTCGCAAGCTGACAGACCAGATTGCCTATTCAGTGGGTCGTTGGGTGATGGGGCAAACTTCGGTCAGCGTGATTCACGCAAGCGCTCTGTTTATTTTCCTTTCAATCATCAACGCTCCATTTGCACTGCTTTTGGTCTTGGTTGCGTTCACGGTCTCACTCATCCCTCTGGTTGGACCAATTTCCTCGGCAATCATCGTGACGCTGGTGACCCTAATCGAAGGGCCTCAGTTAGCTCTCGTGGTCGTTATTTACTACGCGATCTACCTGCAGCTCGAGGCCTACATAATTGCCCCAAGGGTTATGAAGAAGGCTGTTTCTGTGCCGGCGGCTCTGGTTGTGATCGCTGCTCTTATGGGAGGAACCCTGATGGGTGTCCTGGGAGCGGTTATTGCGATTCCTGTTGCCGCGTCAACGCTGCTAATCGTGCGCGAAGTGTGGATGCCGAAACAGCAGCTTCGCTAGTAGCTTGTAGGTAACGGTGTTGAACCAGGGACAGTAGTCTCTGCGATTTTATTTAGCACCGACCGGGTTGCTCTCTCCCCTACCCAGAGATGCTTCTCTGACTCGTAGGGAATCACCTGCGCGTGCGGCACAACTGCGAAGCGCTCGGCAGCCTCAGCCGGCTTTAGAAACTCATCAAGCTCTGGAATCAATGCCACCAATGGCTTCTGGAATTGATTCCATCGCAACAGGTCTGCTTCAGTTGCCCGATGAAGTGGCGGAGATAGCAGAATGGCTCCTTGGATATCATGGTCAGGCCCATACTTGATGGCCAATTCTGTGCCGAAAGACCAGCCAACCAACCACGGCGTGGGCAGGGAGCGAGATTTGCAGAACGCTATTGCTGCTGCCACATCGTTTGCCTCAGAGACACCACCATCAAATGACCCCTGTGATGTGCCACGAGGCGAAGTTGTGCCTCGAGTGTTGAACCTAAGAACCGCTGCACCAATCATTTCAGGAAGTCGATTTGAAGCCTTGCGGAGCAAGTGAGAGTCCATAAACCCACCGGCTGTTGGGAGAGGATGCAGCATCACCAAGGTAACCTTCGGCTCACCAGAGACCGGAGTAGCAAGCTCTCCAACCAAAACCAAACCATCGCTGGTAACCAACTCGATGTCTTCACGTTTTACCGGCAACTCAGTACCGGAGCGAATCTCCTCCATTTAGGTCAACATCCCATCAAATAGCTTCCAGCAGTGATTGTGAAAGTGACGCCTGGTCTCCACGCCACGGTGTAGATCCCAGGCGACCGTGTGAGTTATGCCAGGCTCAATTTCAATTCGGCAAACTGGGCAGAGCCAACTCTTACCCTCCTCGGCGTTCGCACCTGAGGTTTGCTGAACTTGATATTCATTTCCTTTTCGGAATTCAACTTTTGGGAGCGAAGTTCTGATCATCGTGAGGTCGAGCTCCCGATATTCCCGCTTCGGAGCGTTCCTTCTGGGTCTTCTGCCGACCATTAGTACCAGTTGTGCTCATCAGAGTGGGCAAGGGCAGCGCACGGTGATCCGTAGCGGCCATCAATGTAGCTAATGCCCCACCTAATCTGAGTGTCAGGGTTAGTGCGCCAGTCAGCCCCAGCTGAGGCCATCTTGGTGGCTGGCAAAGATTGTGGGATGCCGTAGGCACCTGAGGACTTGTTAGTTGCATTCCAGCGCCAATTACTCTCGCGCTCCCATAGTTTGACGAGGCAGGAGTATTGAGGGTATTCCCAGCCCTTTTCCGTTACCTGCACTAGGGCAAAAGCTTTAGCGGTGCCTGGGCTCGGATAATCAGCATTCTTGACTACCAGTCGAACTGCGTTTGCCCCGTCAACTAGCTCGAACAGCCCCCTGCCAAAATCCTCACCGGCAACTGGCTGGACCTGGAGTTGCTGGTAGGTCATGTCCTGATCGAAGCTCTGGCCATTGGTGCTGGAGGCGAACGCTCCGGAGTAAGGATCGACCGCGGTGAGCATAACCAGAGCAGACACGAAAATAAAGCCAAGGCCAGCACTAAGCCTTGAATTCAGCGTCTGATATCTATGTTTAGCCAATTTGCTCCTACCGACTTCTAAGCCTATTAGGGCTTTGAGTTTCGAGCAATCAACCCAGAGCTTTCTGTTTGTTTGCAGCGCTGGCAACTAGATTGCAAAACAGATCAACCTCGCGCCTTGAAAAACCCGTCCCAGAAATTCCAAGCTGCCTGGTTCGCATTTCAAATGCATCTGGGGAGACTAATTCACCCCTGATCACGGCAATCGAGCCAAGCAGTTCCTTGACACTATTTCGGTTGTAGCCGGGGCGTTCAGAACTGAATGCAGCCTTGGCGCCCGCTTTCAGAACTTTGGAAATCTCTCGCAGGCTGACGCTCAGGTCCTCTGCAACTCCCATTTTGCCAACGTGAACGATGCGGTTGCCAATCTCCCTCACCTCAAGAGTGTCAGCTAGTTTTGCGAGCGTGTTATCAACTGCGCTTATTTGGTAACCACCTGGCTCCATCGAGAACTTGGCGGCAGTAACCATGGAAGCCGTTATTAGGTTCCTGTGTGGTTGTTGATACTGAGCTTCGACTCTCTGCATGAGCGCATCAACCTCTGCCGGATTGTAACCGGGAATGTCGGGCTGATTCAGCGCAAACATCCTAGAAAACCATTTGACTGAGTAGGAATGCCACGAATGAAGAGGGTATTAGCGAGTCAATCCGGTCCAAAACCCCTCCATGTCCTGGAAGAACATTCCCCATGTCCTTCACGTTCAAATCACGCTTAAGCAATGACTCTGAGAGATCCCCCAAAACCGAACTCAAAAGAATTGCAGCTCCGAAAAGTAAACCAAACCAAAATGAAGCAGGTGTTAACAACACGATAACTTGGCCACCAACAGCTGCTCCAATAATAGAAGCCCCAAGGCCCTCCCAGGTCTTTTTAGGGCTAATTGCAGGCGAAAGTTTGGTCTTACCAAAAAAGCGTCCGATCAGATAACCAAAGGTGTCGATCGCGACAACGGTCAATACCATTCCCAACACCCAGGCCCGACCGCCTGAAATTTCGACAAGTTGAATTGCAAATCCAAGCAGCACTGGCACGTAAACCAGCACAAAGGCCGTGCCGCCAAAGTCGCGCAGGGTTTGTTTTACTGACTGCTTCCCCCTCGTGCGCAGCAGGGTGAGTGCTCTCCATCCAACCAAGAGCAAAAATGCGGCAAGAAACCCAAGCCATTGACCGGCGGCACCAAAAAAGTAGGTGGCAACGACAACTCCTGGAGCCATCACAGAAATCACTCTTGGGACATGCCAGCCCGAATTTCTCATTGCATTGGCCAATTCAACCGACGCAAATGCTGCGGCAAGAGCAACCAGCAACGTGAAGGCCAGCGGGTGCAGCAGGCTTAGCAAGAAAGCCCCGCCAAGGCTAAAACCGACCGCTAAGCGCGGCCCGAGTGTCCTCGACTTGTCTTTTTCCATCTAGACCTCTAGAAGTTCAGCTTCCTTATTCTTCAGGGCCTCGTCAATGCGATCGGTGTGAGCTTTGGTGAGAACCTCGAGCTCCTTCTCTGCCCGCTCGACCTCATCTTCGCCGGCACCGCCGTCCTTTTTAACTGCCTCCAGCGACTCCTTTGCGGTGCGCCTGATACCTCTCACCGAAACTCGGCCATGCTCAGCCTTATCTCTTGTTAGCTTCACATACTCCTTGCGGCGTTCCTCTGTGAGTTCCGGCAGATTGATTCTGATGACCTA
>CAZBTW010000075.1:0-4933 GCA_964494925.1 uncultured Aquiluna sp. | reverse complement strand
TAGAGGCTAGGGCGAATGGTGCATCCTTTGCGCTCCTTATTCTGAGTTGGCTCACCGAGCAGGAGTTTGTTCGGCTACAAGATTTTGCGCACTCTATCGACCTAGATGTTCTAACCGAGACTCACACCACTGAGGAGATTCGGATTGCGGCTGGTTGTGGGGCAAACCTAATTGGCATTAACACCCGTAATCTCGAGACCTTCGAGACCGACCTGAGCCTTTTCGAATCCATGGCCCACTTGCTTCCGGATTCGGCGGTGAAAATTGCCGAGTCGTCAGTAAAGACCGTCGAGGATGTTATCCGCTACCGAAACGCGGGTGCGAATGCAGTGTTGGTTGGACAGGCGCTGGTGCAAGGGGATCCTTCAACATTGATTCCAGAGTTCATACGAGCGAAATAGGATTGAACGATGACCGAAAAGCTATCTGAGGTACACGGCCCGTATTTTGGCGAATACGGAGGCAGATTTGTTCCAGAGCCGTTGATTGCGGCGCTTGATGAGCTCGAATCCACCTACAGCTCGGTTCGCAACGACCCTGAGTTTGTGAATGAACTGAATGAACTGCACAAAACCTACACAGGTAGACCCTCAATAATCACCGAGGCGAAAAGATTTGCAGAACACGTTGGAGACGTTCGTATTTTCCTGAAGCGTGAAGATCTGAACCACACTGGAAGTCACAAGATCAACAACGTCATGGGACAGGCCCTGCTAGCCAAGAAAATGGGTAAAAAGAGAATCATCGCCGAAACAGGCGCTGGCCAACACGGTGTTGCCAGTGCCACTGCAGCCGCCTACTTCGGATTGGACTGCGTTGTTTACATGGGTGAAGTCGACACCGAACGCCAGGCGCTGAATGTTGCCCGCATGAAGCTTTTGGGGGCTGAGGTAGTCCCTGTGACAACCGGTTCCAGGACCCTCAAGGACGCTATAAATGAGGCGCTACGGGACTGGGTGGCAAACGTGGACACGACTCACTACTTGCTAGGGACAGTCGCTGGACCGCACCCTTTCCCAACCCTGGTTCGTGACTTCCACAGCATCATAGGTAAAGAGTCTCGTGAGCAGATGCTGGAGCTCACAGGAAAGTTGCCTGATGCTGTAGCCGCGTGTGTTGGTGGTGGGTCAAATGCAATTGGAATATTTCACGCTTTCCTAGACGACGCAGCAGTGCAACTCTGGGGTTTCGAAGCCGCTGGCGACGGTGTTGACACCCCCTTCCACGCTGCAACACTTTCTAAAGGTTTGCCAGGGGTTTTGCACGGAGCTAAGAGCTACATGCTTCAAGACAAAGACGGGCAAACGCTTGAGTCGCACTCGATCTCTGCCGGACTTGACTATCCAGGCGTTGGTCCCGAGCACTCATGGCTCAAAGATCTCGGCCGTGCCAATTACCATGGTGTAACGGACAAAGAGGCCATGGAAGCGATGCGGCTGCTGTCACAAACCGAAGGAATCATTCCAGCAATTGAGACCGCCCACGCGTTGGCAGGCCTAAAACACCTGGCGTCTAAGCTTCCGGCGGGAGCGAACATCTTGGTTAATTTAAGTGGCCGCGGTGACAAGGACATGGAGACCGCTGGAAGATACTTTGGCTTGATTGGAGACAAATGATTTCGGTTGAAGAAACCCTCCAGGCGAACAAGGATTCCGGGCGCGGCTCGCTGATTGGATACTATCCGGCGGGCTTTCCAACCGTTCAGGACTCAGTCGACGCGCTTGTTGCAATGGCTGAGAATGGCTGCGATGTTTTGGAAATAGGAGTTCCCTACAGTGACCCGGTCATGGATGGGCTTGTTATTCAGCAAGCCACTGAATTGGCACGAGAGAACGGCTTTGGCCTAAGCGATCTGTTTGAGGTTATTAGGGCCGTTAGGGCAAAGGTGGAGACACCTCTTTTGGTCATGAGCTATTGGAATCCGGTGCTGGCGTATGGGGTCGAGCGATTTGCCAAAGATTTGGCTGATGCTGGCGCTCAGGGCTTGATTACTCCGGATTTGGTTCCGGATGAGGCAGGTAAGTGGATAGAGACAGCTAAGGATATGAACCTAGACCGGGTTTTCCTGGTGGCGCCTTCGAGCTCCGATAAGCGGATCGTAGACAACTCTGGTGCATCGAAGGGATTTGTCTACTCGGTCTCCACCATGGGTATCACTGGCGAGCGTGCCAATCTTGACAAGCTTGCCAAACAGCTGGTGGCCCGTGTCAAAGACCTCAGTACGCAGCTGACCTGCGTCGGAGTTGGTATCTCAACTCCAGTTCAGGTTCGAGAAGTGAATGAGTACGCAGACGGTGCGATTGTGGGGACTGCTTTTGTGAAGGCTTATCAGCAGTCAGGTCTTGCTGGCTTGGTCAGCAAAACCAAAGAGCTGGCCACAGGTTTAGGATAGGCAAATGGAATTTCTAACAAGCATCCCATCACCGGAGATCAGCTACATTGATGTCGGGCCATTTCGAGTTCACTTCTATGCGTTGTTCATCCTCACAGGCATTGTGATTGCCACGATTTTGGCTGATCTAAGGCTGAAGCGCCGCGGCACGCCTGCAGGAACATTTCTAGACATTGCACTCTGGGCGGTGCCCATGGGAATCCTTGGCGGAAGATTTTTCCATGTCCTAACTCATCCCAGAGATTACTTCTATCAGGGAGCTGACCTGCTTGATGTCTTCAAGATCTGGGAGGGTGGACTAGCAATTTATGGCGCTCTGATTTTGGGAGCTGTCGGTGTTCTGATTGGAGCACGTAAAGCTGGGGTCAGGTTTTTGTCAGTCGCCGATGCAGTTGCTCCAGGCATCCTGCTAGCACAGGGGATTGGGCGACTTGGAAATTACTTTAACCAAGAGCTTTTCGGTCTCCCGACAGAATTGCCATGGGGCCTTGAAATCCCGGCTAACAACCCTGCCTATCCAAATGGGTTGCCCGAGGGGCTGACGTTCCACCCGACTTTTTTGTATGAAATGATCTGGAACATCACCGGCGCCATTGCGCTTATTTGGCTAGGAAATAAGCTCAAGTTGCAGTGGGGCAAGATCTTCGCTCTGTACCTAATTGTCTATTCGACCGGAAGAGTTTGGATCGAAAGTATCAGAATTGACCCGAGTGAGATTATTCTTGGGCTTAGAGTAAACATCTGGTCAGCGTTGATCGGTATAGCAATCGGAATCGTTATTTTCTTGGTTCAATCTCGCCGCCACCCTGGCGACGAACCATCCGTTTGGCTAGAAGGCAGAGAACCTGCCGAGGCAGACACACCAGCTAACAGATAGTCTGGGTAACTAGTTTTTTTCAGTAACAACGCAACAGCAAGCGTCGGGCCAACGAAGTTCCGAAAAAGAATTCGATTGGAGTGCAGATGGTTTCAACCAGCCCATTTAACCGCTTTGGACAGTATCCGGCGAACCAGGGTCTTTATGACTCTGCCGCCGAGCGCGACGCCTGCGGTTTGGCGATGGTTGCAACTCTCAGAGGTCGACCTGGCCACGACATAGTCGACATGGCTCTGACTTCGCTGCGTAACCTCGAGCACCGCGGAGCCGTCGGATCCGACGCTGGAACCGGAGACGGCGCTGGCATTCTTACTCAAATGCCGGATCGCTTTTTGCGATCCATCGTGGAGTTTGAACTTCCCGCACTGGGAAGCTACGGGGCCGGGTTGGTTTTTATGGATGCCGAGAGTATGGCAACCGACAAGTCCAAATTTGAGGCGCTTTGTGAAAGCGAATCCCTTTCGGTAATGGGCTGGCGAACTCCGCCTATTGATCCCAACGTTCTTGGCGATTTAGCCAAGGCTGCCATGCCTGCAATAGAGCAGGTTTTTGTCATAGCGCAGGACGGCTCCAGTGGCCTTGAGCTCGAGAGAAAATTGTTCCGGGTTCGCAAGCGCAGTGAGCGTGAGGTCGGCATCTATCACCCATCGCTTTCTTGCCGCACCATCGTCTATAAGGGCATGGTTACTACTCTTCAGCTTGAACCGTTCTTCCCTGACCTGTCCGATGAGCGCTTCGAATCGATGCTGGCACTGGTCCACAGCCGCTTCTCGACCAACACTTTCCCATCCTGGCCACTTGCACATCCATTCAGGTTCATCGCCCACAACGGTGAAATAAACACTGTCAAGGGCAACGCGAACTGGATGGCTGCTCGTGAGTCTCAGTTGGAGTCGGATCTCTTGGGTGACATTGAGGACTTGAAACCAATCGTCCTGCCTGGCGCCTCAGATTCGGCAACCTTCGACGAAGTTCTAGAGCTGCTTGTTCTATCCGGCCGAAGCCTGCCTCACGCAATGATGATGATGATTCCAGGAGCGTGGGAAAAACAGCTAGACCTTGACCCACAACTTAGGGATTTCTACGAATACCACTCCATGATTATGGAGCCATGGGACGGGCCTGCTGCCGTCGTCTTCACCGACGGTGATTTGGTGGGTGCCACCTTGGATAGAAATGGACTTCGCCCGGGACGCTTTGTGGTGACAGAGGACGGCTTCATCATCCTTGCCTCGGAAATTGGCGTAGCGGATATTCCAGAGGATCGAATCGTGCGCAAGGGTCGCTTGCAGCCGGGCAAGATGTTCCTGATCGACACCAAATTAGGTCAAATCATTGAGGACGAACAAATCAAGAGTGAGGTCGCCTCTCTTGAGCCTTGGGGATCTTGGCTAGAAGAGAGCCGAATTAATCTTCGCGACTTGCCAGAACGAGAGCACGTTCGCTACTCGAGCAAGTCGGTGCACCGTAGGCAGCGCGCCTTTGGTTACACCGAAGAGGAGCTCAAAGAATTCATTGCGCCCATGGCCAGAACAGGACAAGAGCCAATTGGCGCGATGGGTACCGATACGCCAATTGCAGCGATCTCTGAGCGTCCAAAGCTTTTGTTCGATTACTTCACCCAGCAATTTGCACAGGTTACTAATCCACCGCTCGATGCGATT
>CAZBTW010000074.1:0-4952 GCA_964494925.1 uncultured Aquiluna sp. | reverse complement strand
TGAGAACTTTGCCAACTACGCGCGCGATATTCTGGTGGGCAAGGAGGGCTCAACCCTTGAGCTCTACAAGCGCCTCTTGAAACTCCGCAAGGAACACCAGCTCGGCCACGGTTCACTGACCTGGCAGCCTGAGCTGGTCCCTTCTGAGGCCATGGCATTCAGAAACGGCGATGTTTTGGTGGTGGTGAACTTCACCAGCGATCCATTTGAAATTCCAGCCGGTGAGCTTCTGGTTACCACTCAGGCAGGCCTTGCCGAAGGCGGACTGCTTGAGGTCGATCAGGTGGCTTGGATTCAGGCCTAATTGTCAAAACATGTCCCTGTTGCGGGCTCGGAGTGGTGGCGCTCCGGGGTGATTTATCAGATCTATCCGCGCTCATTTGCAGATTCAAACGCTGATGGCATGGGAGATTTGCCGGGCATCACTGCCAATTTGGAGGCCATTGCCGAGTTGGGTGTGGACGCAATCTGGCTCTCACCGTTTTACACATCGCCTCAAAAAGACGGTGGCTATGACGTTTCTGACTACAAGGATGTAGATCCACTGTTTGGGTCACTTTCGGATTTTGATGACCTCGTTGCCAAAGCTCATCAGCTTGATTTGCGAGTGATGATTGACCTGGTTCCAAACCACACCTCAGACAAACACCCCTGGTTTCAAAGGGCAATCGAATCACCCATAGGCAGTGCAGAGCGAAACTACTACCACTTCAAAGAGGGCCAAGGTGACAATCCTCCTAACAACTGGCAGAGCATGTTTGGGGGCCCTGCTTGGACCAGGCTTGAAGATGGCCAGTGGTATTTGCATCTTTTTGACTCATCACAACCAGATCTCAACTGGGAAAACCCGGTGGTCAGGGAAGAGTTTGAAGCGATCTTAAGGTTTTGGTTGGACCGAGGAATCGACGGCTTTCGAGTAGACCAGCCCCATGCCATGGGCAAGCAGGCAGGCCTTCCTGATCACCCATACGTTGATCAAGCCGGTGCTGGGTTCATTGAAGGCCTTCCTGATCCACCAATGTGGTTTCAAGATTCGGTGCATGAAATCTTCAGGTCCTGGCGCAAAATCCTCGAGAGTTACCCTGGTGAACGTGCGATGTGTGGCGAGGCTTATGTTCTACCACTTAGCAAAATGGCACTCTGGGTGAGGCCCGATGAGTTTCACCAAACCTTCAACTTTCGGTTTCTTGATGCCGGCTGGGATCAAGAGGCTCTAGTTTCAGCAATCGATGAATCCTTTGACGCCTTCGATTCGGTAGGCGCACCCAGCACTTGGGTGCTAAATAACCATGACGTAATACGCCATGCCTCTAGATTCGGCGGAGACTACGGAAGGGCCACAGCCTCGGACGGCATCGGCCCGGATGGCCCGCAGCCAAACACAGAACTCGGCCTGAAAAAAGCCCGCGCAGCGACCCTGTTCATGCTGGGCCTTCCAGGAGCCAGCTACATCTACCAGGGAGAAGAGCTGGGGCTTCCAGAGCACACCACGATTCCGGCAGAGTTTCGACAGGACCCCACTTTCTACCGAACCCAAGGTGTTCGGGTTGGAAGAGATGGCGCGAGGGTTCCATTGCCATGGATCAAAGGTGGCAAGACCAACGGATTCAGTGAAAGCGACTCCGCCTGGCTCCCCCAACCCGAGAGCTTTGCAGGCCTCAGTCGAGACCAGCAAACCGACCCTGAATCTACTCTCGAGATGTATAAGAGTGCTTTGAATCTGCGAGGAGACCTAGAGCTTGGTCAGGGTTCATTCGACTGGGTGAGTAAAGGCGAATTGCTTTGCTACCAGAACAATAATGTTTTGGTAATCCACAACTTCAGCGACCAAAGCCAAAGGCTTCCTGAGGGGAAGGTTCTGATTCACTCAGACAAAATCCAAGACGGATTGCTTCCCCCAGATGTCACTGCCTGGTTGGCTCTTTAGTCAGCAAACTCTTTCCTCGGCCACCAGAAGTGCTTTCCGGTCAAAAACGCCATTGCCGGAACAATGATTGTTCGAACTAGAAGCGTGTCCAAAAGCACACCGATACAGACAATGGTTCCAACCTGAGCCAAGGCAATCAAAGGCAAGACACCCAACACAGCGAATACTGCCGCCAGCAAAATACCGGCTGAAGTAATAACGCCACCGGTGGCCCCAAGGGCCTTTCGCATGCCCTCACGCGTGCCAAGCTTCCTAGCTTCCTCCTGAGCCCTGGTCACCAAGAAAATGCTGTAGTCAACACCTAGGGCAACCAGGAACAGGAACGCCAAGATAAATACCGACAGATCTAGGGCCGGGAATCCGAAAATATTCTGGAACACAAACCAGCTTGCACCGACCGCCGAAAAGAATGACCCAACCACTGCCAACAGCAACAGAATCGGGGTCAACAACGAGCGAAGCAGCAGAATCAGGATCAAGAACACTGAAATCAAAATCAGTGGCACCAACAGCGCCTGATCTCTGGCGGTGGCAGATTCAACATCCAAAGTGGTTGCGTCCTGACCACCAACCAGAGCAATGCTGGATTCAGGTAGTGCATCAAGTGCTGTCCTGAGCTCGCTAATGATAGCCAAAGCCTCAGCGGATTCTGGGTTCGCATTCAAAACAGCATCCACCTGGGTAATTTCTCCATTGGTTGCACCGACTCGAACCTCATCCACCCCATTCAAAGCGGTTGCAATCGCAACCGCTTGGTCTACAGACTGATTCGAAATAATCATCTGGGTTGGAGTCGCACTTCCAGCAGAGAAACTCTCCGCCAAAACCTCTTGGCCGATCACCGCCTCTGGTTTCTCAATAAAGATTTCAGTGGCGCTCAGACCAGTCTTAATGCCAATTCCACCGGAGGCAAGAATCGCTAACAGTGCAACACCTGCCGAAGCAACGATGGCGGGGCGTCTTGAGACAACCTTGCCAAGCTTGGCCCAAAGTGAGCTGTCATTGCGGTTTATGCCACCGACCTTTGGAACCAGCGGCCAGAAGATTCCGCGAGGAAAAATTACCAGGGCTGCCGGTAAAACCAGAAGGCCAGCAATCATGGCAACAACAATGCCCACCGCTGAAACCAAACCGAGCACCTGCCTGCCTTCAATTTCTGCAAGGAGTAACAGTGCCAGGGCAACCGCAACGGTTGATCCGGATGCAAGTATTGCCGGTCCAGCACCGCGCATTGCGATTCTCATTGCCTCACGCCTGTCGGCATGACTAAGCAGCTCCTCGCGATAGCGGGCGATGAGCAGCAAGGCGTAGTTGGTGCCGGCTCCAAACACCAGCACCGAAAGAATTCCCGTGACCGAAGCATCGGGTGTAAAGCCGAGAGTTTCAGCGGCCCTTCTTGCCAGAATGCCAGCCATTCCATCTGCGGTTCCAACAACGATCAGTGGAATCAACCACAGAACTGGCGAGCGATAAGTGATCAATAGAAGGAGCGCAACGACCGAGGCAGTAACTGCCAGCAAGCTAAAGTCAGCCCCCTCAAAGATTGAACCCACGTCCTTGATGAATGCCTCGGGTCCTGTGACAAAAACCTCGAGGCCACCTGGCATACCAATCGGTGCAACCTCACGCATGGTGTCAACCCGGTAGGTGGTCTCCTCAAAGACTTCAGTGATTTCTAGGGGGACCGAAATCAATGCAGTTGTGCCATCTTCAGAAATTACTGCTGGTGGGACAAACTTTTCACCCTGAACCTCAAGATTTGTAAACTCCAAGAATTTCTCGTTGGCACCACCGGTTGGCATCATGGCAATCGGATCAAAGCTGCCTTGAATCCAGGTCAACTGCTCCTCGGTGAATTCTGAATCTGAGGTGTAGACAATGAATGCAGCCGACGCGTCTGAGCTGGGCAGCTCATCCTGCAACTTTGCGACTTGGACTGATTCCGCAGTTTCCGGCAATCCGGTTCCCGGGGTGGTCTCAGTGGCTTCGGTGTTGAAGACCGTAAAGGCCAACCCTGCAAAAATTAGTCCAATCAGCATTGTCACCGGCGCGGTCTTCTTGCCGGTGATGAATTTCAGAATGCCGTTCATGTGTTTTCCCCTCAGATACTTGCAACACCAAATCTAGCTAATGATTCTCAACGTCTATGAATTGCCGTTTATTTCTGCGGCTGGGCCTCGGAGGATTCAGCTGCCACATTCGGTCCAGTGGAGGTGTGAGCGGCTGCAATCGCCTTCTTGCCCGCCGGGATCGTGACCGCAACAACTGCGATCACTGCTGACGCAGCCCCGGTAGCAATCAGCAAACTTTCCACTGAGACCAGGTCTGCAAGCGGTCCAAGGACTGCCATTCCAAGTGGCATTGCAACGCTCATGACAATGCCAACAAAGCCGAAGACTCGACCCTGGCGTTCTGGTTCGACTGTCTCCTGAAGCAAGGTCATCGCCGAGGTTGAAAATGCCGGCACGGTCAAGCCGATGATGAAAAACAGGGCGTAGAAGAAAATCAGGTTTGTTGTGAAGCCCATTGCAATTGCAAGCACTCCGAAGCCAATTGAGGTACCGATAATCGTCCAGATTCGATTGATTCTTGCTGCCAACAGCGCTATCAAGGCACCGCCCAACACCATGCCAACGCCGAAGGAGAGCTCCAGCACGGTGAGCATCCAAACCTCATCGCCAAAGCTTCTAACCAGCATCAGTGGCGACAGATTTGATGGCGCAACAATTAGAAGAAAAACAATTCCGAATACCGCTTAATGATAAAGATTTTTCTTTTGAATTCTACGATATAGTCAAGGGAACTGTTGAGAAGGGTGCTTATGAAATACGTGGAACAATAGACCTAATAACTAGGGTAGACAAAGATACAATTGAAATAATAGATTGGAAGACTGGATCTAGAAAGTGCTGGAATACTGGAGAAGAAAAAGAGTTTGATTACTTGCAGTCCAAAGATATACAGCTTAGAATGTATGACCTAGCTTGCTACTTCTTATTTCCAGAGTATAAAAATAGAATACTTA
>CAZBTW010000073.1:0-5033 GCA_964494925.1 uncultured Aquiluna sp. | reverse complement strand
CCTCTGCCAGCAGAGGCTGATCGCCGACTATTTCAGATTTCGATCAACAGGCAGCCAACGCAATTTTTAGTTACTCTTGGAACCATGTCTAAGGTCTTATCTTCACTCCCTATTGGTCAAAAAGTTGGAATCGCATTTTCTGGCGGTCTGGATACCTCAGTTGCCGTTGCTTGGATGCGCGAAAAGGGCGCTATTCCCTACGCCTACACCGCAAATCTGGGTCAGTATGACGAGGATGACATTGATTCGATTCCAGCTAGGGCCGGCGAATACGGAGCAGAAAAGGGCGTCAATGTTGACGCCCGTGAGGCATTAGCTGAAGAAGGTCTAGTAGCACTTGCATGTGGTGCATTCCACATCAGAACCGGTGGCAAGGTTTATTTCAACACCACCCCATTGGGAAGAGTCGTCACCGGCACCATGCTGGTTCGTGCGATGAAGGAAGATGGCGTTGAAATCTGGGGCGATGGCTCCACCTATAAGGGCAATGACATTGAGCGCTTCTATCGCTACGGATTGCTGGCTAATCCAAACCTAAAGATCTACAAGCCTTGGCTTGATGCTGGCTTCGTTGCTGAACTTGGTGGCCGAGAGGAAATGAGTCAGTGGCTTCAGGAGCGTAAGCTCCCCTACCGCGCCTCGGTTGAAAAGGCTTACTCCACCGACGCCAATATGCTCGGCGCCACCCATGAAGCCAAGAGCCTGGAATTCTTGGACACCCCGCTGGAAATAGTTGAACCAATCATGGGCGTGAAGCATTGGGATCAGAGCGTTGAGATTGAACCAGAGGATGTCACCATTGAGTTTTCTCAGGGTCGCCCAGTGGCCATCAACGGCAAGAAAATGTCATCAGCAGCGGAGATTATCTTCACCGCCAATGAGATTGGCGGTCGTCACGGTCTAGGCATGAGCGACCAGATCGAAAACCGCATCATTGAGGCAAAGTCTCGTGGCATCTATGAAGCGCCAGGAATGGCCCTGATCCACATTTGCTACGAGCGACTCATTAGCGCCATCCACAACGAGGACACGCTGGCCAGCTATCACCAGCAGGGCCGAGCCATGGGCCGGCTTCTATATGAGGGTCGTTGGCTGGACCCGCAGACTCTCATGATTCGTGAGTCACTAATGAAGTGGGTGGCCGGTGCAGTAAATGGCTCGGTGACGCTTCGCCTTCGTCGCGGCGATGACTACACCATCATGAACACCGAGGGAACTGGATTCAGCTATCACCCTGAGAAGCTTTCAATGGAGCGCAATGCCGAGGAGGCATTCGGCCCGAATGACCGAGTGGGCCAGCTAACCATGAGAAACCTTGATATTCAGGACACTCGCCAGAAGCTAGATCTCTACCTGAAGCAGGGTCAAATCGATGGCGACGAGTTTGAGTTGATCTAGTGTCCGTTCACATTTCGGCAGAACCAGGCCAGATTGCCAAGACAATCCTGCTGCCCGGTGACCCACTTCGAGCCAAGTGGATTGCCGAGACATTTTTAGAGGATCCGGTTTGCTATTCGAGCGTGAGAAACATGTTTGGATTCACCGGGAAATTTGAAGGTCGAGAGATTTCAGTACAGGGAACCGGCATGGGCGCTCCCTCAATAGGGATTTACGCACACGAGTTGTTTGAGGAATACGGGGTTGAGACTGCAATTCGAGTTGGAACCTCAGGAGGTTTGGCACCGACCAAATTACGTGATGTCGTTATAGCCATGACCGCGTCAACAGATTCAAACATTAATCAGCGCGCAACCAACGGTCTCGATTTCGCACCACCGGCCAACTATGAACTGCTTGAGAAGGCAGTTGCGAAGGCCCGCGCAATGGGTATCGACTTCCACGTTGGTGGCATTGCGTCTGGGGACCTGTTCTACGACACCACTAACTCGCTGGAGAAGTGGAAAGAATACGGAATCTTGGCGCTTGAAATGGAAACCAACCAGCTCTACACGCTGGCAGCAAGATTTGGCAGAAAAGCTTTGAGCGTTGTGACGGTTTCGGACATGATGGATGGTTCCGGTGCAACGTCATCGGAAGAACGCGAAAGTGGATTCCGAGCCATGGTTGAAATAGCACTTGCGGCCAGCGCATGAAGTTTCTAAAAATTGCCCTGCGATTATTGCTCGGTTTCGCGCTGACATCGGCGGGAATCTCCCACCTGACTACCGCAAGGGCTGAATTTCAAGCACAGGTCCCAGACTGGTTGCCACTCGATGCAGATTTCGTCGTAATTGCCTCAGGTGTCGTGGAGATTGGACTGGGGCTTTCGCTGCTTCTACTGTGGCGCTATCGAGGCCTAGTCGGGCTGGCAACCGCGTTGTTCTTTGTTGCAATCTTTCCTGGAAACATCTCGCAGTGGATAAACGGCATTGACGCTTTTGGCCTGGATAGCGATCAGGCCAGATTCACAAGATTGTTCTTTCAGCCGGTACTTGTTCTTTGGGCTCTTTATGCAACCAATGCATTTGCCCTGCTTCGCAAGCGAAACAAATAACCGGCCAGCACTAAAATTAGCAAGTGCCAACAACTTCCAATCTGATCGGCTTCGCGCTGGTTGCCCTGCTAATTATTCTTATTCCTGGACCGAGCGTGCTGTATGCAATTGGTCGAGCTTTAGTGCTTGGAACTAAAGCAGCGCTGATTAGCGTTCTTGGGAATGGCGTGGGTGTTGGAATCCAGATTCTGGTTGTGACACTTGGTCTTGGGGTTGTCATTCAAAACTCGCCACCACTGTTTTTTGGAATCCAATTGGTAGGTGCAGGACTAGTCAGCTACCTTGGAATTACTTCGTTTTTGAAACGGGCAAGTGTTGAACAAGGTGACCAGCCCTCAGTAATGCGAAAGCGAAGGGTTTTTTCGGATTCAATAATTGTTGGACTAACCAATGCCAAGACTCTGGTTTTTTTCTTGGCAGTACTGCCAAACTTTGTTTCCCCCGATGCAGAAAACGTAATCGCACAGATGGCTGTGTTGGGAGTTATTTTCCTTGTTATCGGAATCAGCAGCGACTCGCTCTATGCAATTGCCGCCGGCAAGGCCAGAGATTGGCTGTCTCAATCAAACCAGCGACTCAGCACATTCCGAGGCCTTGGGGGAATCGCCCTGACACTGCTTGGTCTCTACATGTTCTACGACGCGCTTGTGTAGCTTGTAAATAGATAGCCATCTATGTATGGTGGAACCATGAGTGAATGGAACTACACCAAATGTGCCAAGCCTTTCGAAAGCCTAGAAGCAGCAGAGGTTTTTATGGAGGAAAAGGATTTTGCAGGCCATATCCTTGAGCGTGAGGCAGGCTACACCGCTGTCTGCCCAACATATCCCGACGGTTACTACCCAGATGCAAAACTGGTCAAATCAAGAGAAAACTCAAAGGGTGAACTCAAGGCCGCCACGGTTGGATTGACCCTGGAAGTAAAGTCAAACTGCTGCTAACAAAAGCTCACAGCAAAGAACCCTGGGAATTTATCCAACACTCCCGTAGACTGTGAACAAGTTAGTAATAACTCACTGACTTGCGTCGTAGAACGACCTCCACAAAATTGTGGCTAATTCCTTCCTTCGGCGAACGAATACATCCATTGATGTCTTCGCCACTTGCCCAAAAAATGGGCTCAAAAGTGATGCAACTCATCACGTGAAAGCAACCTATTTATGTCATCAACAACCTTTATTAGCCTTGGCGTTCCCGCCAAGATCGCCACTGCGCTCAGCGCACAGGGAATTGAAACACCATTCCCTATTCAAGTAGATTCACTGCCGGACACACTGTCTGGTAAGGATGTACTAGGACGCGGTAAAACCGGTTCCGGTAAAACTCTGGCCTTTGGAATCCCGATGGTTGCCAGGCTTGCCGAATCGGCAAGACACAACACAGGTATTCGTAGACCAAGGGGCTTGGTGCTGGCACCAACTCGGGAACTTGCCACGCAGATTACAAACGCTATTGAGCCATTGGCCAGCGCTATGAACCTCAGGGTTACAACAATCTTTGGTGGAGTGCCTCAAAAGCGACAGGAACGTGTTCTGAAGGACGGGGTTGACATTATCGTCGCGACCCCGGGCCGACTTGAGGACCTAATGCGTCAAGGTCTTTTGAAGCTAGATTCAATCGAAATAACCGTATTGGACGAAGCCGACCACATGGCAGATCTTGGCTTTCTTCCCGGTGTCACCAGAATCTTGACTGCCACCCCTAGAGGTGGTCAGCGCCTATTGTTCTCGGCAACCTTGGATAACGGGATTCAAAAGCTTGTCGACAAGTTTTTGCAAAACCAGGTCATGCACGCTGTTGATAATGCCAACTCTCCGGTTTCCCAAATGACACACCACGTTCTGGAGGCTTCTGACGCCGAAGCCAAGAAGCGTTTGGTATTTGCGCTTGCCTCGGGAACCGGAAGAAGAATCCTGTTCATGCGAACCAAGCACCACGCTAAGAAGCTTGCCTTGGCGCTAACCAAGGCTGGGATTCCAGCGGTCGACCTGCACGGTAACCTGTCACAAAATGCCAGGGATCGAAACCTGGAGGCCTTCAGTGCCGGAAAGGCCAGAGTTTTGGTGGCCACAGATGTTGCGGCCAGAGGCGTTCATGTTGACGGAGTGGATCTCGTGATTCACGTTGACCCACCGGCTGAACACAAGGCTTACCTGCACCGCTCTGGTAGGACTGCCAGAGCTGGAGCAGCAGGTGATGTGGTCACCATCTCATTGCCTGCACAACGCAAGGATGTTTCTGATTTGTTGAAAAAGGCCAACATCTCAGTCAGGCCCCAGGCTGTCACTGAAAATTCGCCAAAGGTGAGGGCACTCATTGGTGAAGTTGCCGCATTCGTTAAGCCCGCTGCACCAAAGGCACAACCCAAGCCAACTGGCAAGTCAACCGGTCGCAATGCACAGCGAAAGCGAGCGATGCGCGAGTCTGGCAAAGGTCAGAATCAGCAGTCAAGGCCGTCGGGATCAAGACCGAATTCACAAGGTGCACCAAACCCAAGGCGCCAACGTCAGAATGCGAGATAGTGAATCTCGGCAATGAA
>CAZBTW010000072.1:0-5126 GCA_964494925.1 uncultured Aquiluna sp. | reverse complement strand
TAACTAGATCCGAAGCGGCCACCCGTTCAGCCCTAATCCAGGCACAGTACTACCTAGTTGAAATTGATCTCACCCAAAACTCCAAGACTTTCCCCACTAAAACCACCGTCAACTTCAGCTGCAATGAGCCTGGAGCCGAGAGCTTCATAGATGCGATCACCGCTTCAGTTGAGAGCATCGAGCTGAACGGGACCGCGTTGGATCCAGCCAGTTATTCAGATAGAACCCGAATCACGCTGCCTGATTTGCAGTCCGAAAACACTCTGGTAGTTTCTGCCACCGGTGTCTTTTCTAATAGCGGTGAGGGTCTTCATCGATTTGTTGATCCGGTCGATCAGGCGGAGTATTTTTACACCCAGTTTGAGGTTCCTGATTCCAGGCGCATGTTTGCTGTTTTCGAGCAGCCAGATATCAAAGCAACATTCGAATTCCACGTCACCGGAAAATCGGGTTGGCAGGTAATTTCTAATTCGCCAACCCCGGAACCTACCGAACTCGGCGACGGTCTTGCGAAGTGGGAATTTGAGCCGACTCCAAGAATCTCCAGCTACATAACAGCTTTGATTGCCGGACCCTACTCGGTATGGCGAGACCAGCTGAGCTCATCTAATGGCGAAGTGATTCCGCTTGGAGTTTTCTGCCGAGAGTCGCTGGCTAGCTACATGGACGCCGATTACATCTTTGAGAAAACCAAAGCGGGATTTAAGTATTTTGAAGGACTATTTGATTTTCCGTACCCATTCACAAAGTATGACCAGCTGTGGGTGCCGGACTTCAACGCCGGCGCAATGGAAAATGCCGGCGCAGTTACCTTCACAGAAAGCTATGTCTTCCGCTCAGCCGTCACCGATGCCATCAAGGAGCGAAGGGTTGTAACAATCCTGCACGAATTGGCACACATGTGGTTCGGTGATTTGGTCACCATGAAGTGGTGGAATGACCTTTGGCTAAACGAGAGTTTTGCCGAGTACGCCTCAACACTGGCAACTGCCGAGGCCACCGAATGGACCGAGGCCTGGACTACCTTTGCATCGCTTGAAAAAAGCTGGGCCTATCGTCAGGACCAAATGCCCTCTACTCATCCGATAGTTGCGGAGATCAACGACCTGGAAGATGTTCAGGTGAATTTCGACGGAATCACATATGCCAAAGGCGCTTCAGTGCTGAAGCAGCTTGTTGCTTGGGTTGGCCAAGATGCATTCATGCGAGGCGTTGCAAATTATTTCAAGGCTCATAAGTGGCAGAACACAGAACTCAAGGACTTACTTGTCGAGCTAGAGCGGGAAAGCGGTCGTGATCTCAAGCAGTGGTCAAAGCTATGGCTTGAGACTGCTGGGGTAAATACCCTGCGTCCAGAATTCGAGGTTGATGCCGAAGGTAACTTCTCAAGCTTCGCGATAACTCAAACAGCCATAGCAGAGCACCCCTACCTCCGACCACATCGACTTGGAATCGGACTATTCGACCTCAAAGGCGGACGACTAGTAAAGATTCGGTCACTCGAGGTAGACGTTGCCGGGGATCGAACCGAAATCACCGAACTGGCTGGGCAAAGAAAGCCAGACTTGGTTTTGATCAACGACAAAGATCTTGCCTATGCAAAAATTCGTCTGGATGAGGACTCCTGGAATGTGGCCCTTGAGAACCTCTCTGGCATTTCAGACTCACTGGCCAGGACCATGATTTGGTCTGCGGCTTGGGACACTGCGCGTGACGCCGAGGCTCGCCCACAAGACTTCATCCAACTGGTGCTAGATCATGTCGGAAATGAAACCGAATCCACCACGCTAACCACCCTGCTTCGACAACTAGTTACCGCATCCACGCTATTCCTTGCACCTGAAAACAGAGCCAAGGTAACCGAGGCAATTGCCTCGGGCTTGATTAAGCTCTCTGAATCAGCAGCTGCAGGATCTGACAGCCAACTGCAGTTTGTTAAATTCGTGCCGCAGTTTGCTCAGACAGAGGCCCACCTCGACTGGCTCTCCTCTTTGATCAGCGGTGAGAAAGTTCTGGCTGGACTCAAAATTGACGCTGATTTAAGGTGGGAGCTGTTGATTGGACTAGCCTCCGGCAATCGTCTCACCGAAACTGAGATTGAAGCCGAGCTCGAGAAGGACAACACTGCCAACGGCAAAAAATCAGCCGCAGCCTGCCTCGCTGCGATTTCCACGGCCGAAGCCAAGCAGAAAGCCTGGATTGAGCTAACCGAAAAGCAGGATTACTCAAACACTCTTATTAGCTCCGCCTCTATGGCTTTTGGCAGAACAATCGACCTCGAGTTATTGACCCCTTACATCGCAAAATACATGGAAATGGCTCCCAGAATTTGGGAGGAGCGAAGCTACCAAATCGCTTCTTACCTACTCACAAACCTCTATCCGGTGCAGCTGGCTACTAGCGAGCTTGCCGATGCCACCAAGGTCCTGATTGATTCCGAATTTGCAAGCACTAGGCCTGCATTTAGAAGAATATTGATTGAGAACCTCGCCGGCTTGGAGCGAGGACTGCGCGTGCAAACCATGGACAGATAGGCTCTAATCTATGAACTTCACAGAATTCCTAGCCGAATGGTCAGTGCTGATTTCGATTGGCGTGATTTTGATTGCCGCCATCGCATTGAGGTTGGTGCTCGGACTAGCCTCCAAGCGAATCGTCAAAACAATTGTTTCTGGGGTGCAAAGAGCCAAGCAGGACGAGCGCATGGACGCGATCCTCGCAGAGCAGCGATTGACTCAAAGAACCAAAACAATAGCTTCTGTTCTGGATAACTTCGCAACCTGGGCTATTGCAATTACCGCATTGGTGATGATCCTCAGTGAGGTTGGAATCAATGTCGGCGCGCTAATTGCAGTCTCGACGGTTCTAGGCGCCGCGATCGGTTTTGGTGCTCAGTCACTTGTGAAGGACATTCTGTCTGGAATCTTCATCGTTTTCGAGGACCAGTACGGAGTCGGAGACTGGGTCGAGATTGGCGATGTTTCCGGCGAGGTGGAGCGGGTTGGCCTTCGTGTCACAGAAGTAAGGGACATCCACGGAACACTTTGGTTTGTGCGCAACGGTGAAATTGTTCAGGTTGGCAACGCTTCTCAGGAGTGGGCTGCTGCACTACTTGATTTCCCATTTGACTATGAAAATGATGTTGATCAGGTTCAATCAATCATCGAAGACACAGCCCTTACTATGAGGAAATCAAAGCAGTGGTCAAGGGACATGATTGCCGATGCCGACGTCTGGGGAATGCAGCACGTTTCCGGCGAGCAGTTTGTGATTAGAGTCTCTATTCGCACTCTCCCAAACAGGCAGTGGGCCGTTACCCGAGAGCTTAGAAAGCGTTGCAAGCAGGCTTTTGATAAGCAGGGAATCAGCCTGCTAAGTGCGACCAAAATAAACATGGCCAAGTAGTTGCAGACTCTTTATGACCGAATTGGAGGCAGCGATGCCTTCAAGAAACTAACTGAAGTTTTCTATCAAAACGTTGCAACAGACCCAATCCTGAAGCCGATGTATCCGGAGGCAGACTTAGAGCCTGCCCGAATCCGGTTGCAGTTGTTTTTGGAGCAGTACTGGGGAGGTTCAACAACCTACCAGGAACAGCGAGGGCACCCAAGGCTGCGCATGCGACACGCACCCTACAAAATTGGCCCCAGTGCTAGAGAAGCTTGGCTCAGCCACATGCGGACTGCGGTGGACAGCTTGAATCTTGCACCCATGGATTCAGATGAGCTCATGGATTACCTAGATCGCGCAGCCCACGCGATGCTGAACAGCTTTGAGGACTAGGAAAAACTGAAGCTTTCCTTTGTAATCACGTGTCCGTAGGCCGTGCTGAGCCTGATCCAGCCGTGCGCTCGATAGATCTTCACCGGCACCCCTTTTTGCATGAACCCCAGCCCGGCTAGAGCAAATGCAGCACCAGCCGGAAGGTTGTGCTCGATACCAACAGCCTTGCCCCAAATTTGCAGGCGGACTCTAGCTGCAATGGCACTGCCGATGCTCTCCGGGAGAATTTCCGCCACCTCAGCTATGCCGTCCTTTGCCCACTGCGAAACCTTCTCCTGCTCGACTTCGCCACTGGCTTCCCAGCCCTGACGAGGAGGTGAGATTCCGGCCCAAGCGACTCGCTTGGTGGCAGTAGGCAGCAGAACAATCAGCTCATTAGCTTCTATTGATTTGTCGACCTGTGCAATTAGATCTTCGAGGCCAAATAACATGTCTATTTCCGCTGGTTCTCTCAATTCAAGAGTTCGAAGCCCGATGACGGTAAGCCCTTCGCCAAGGATTGAGCCGGAATAGATGGGGCTGACATAAATGGCTAAAACTTGCCCAAAGGCCCTGAGCTTCACCGCGCCCAACTTGTCCAAACGGTGTGCTCGGACTAGAAACCTCGACAAATCTGCGAGGTCTCCAGAGTCTTGAAATATCAAATGCTTATCCATAGTCGAGACCTAAACTAACAATGAAAGAAGGTTTAGATGCCAGATTCAAAGATTCCTGCTGACCCAGTTGCAAACTTGCTTGAAGTTCTAAACCTAGAAGTCACTGGAGAGAATTCTTATCGCGGCCAAACCCAATGGATGCCAGGTGGCCGGGTGTTTGGTGGCCAGGTGCTTGGCCAATCACTGATTGCAGCCAGCAACACGGTTAGCGACGATCGACCGGTCCACAGCCTTCACAGCTATTTCCTTCGCCCGGGTGCTCTAGATGTCCCAATTGACTTCGAAGTTGACATCCTCCGGGATGGCAGAAGCTTCTCAGCCCGAAGAGTCCAGGCAAGCCAGTCAGGCAAAGTGATTTTCTCCATGATTGCTTCCTTCCAGAGCCCAGCGGCAGGAGTTGTTCATTCAGATCAACTACCTGCAGGAGTCTTGGATCCGGAAACATTGGAATCGGCCAGCCAGATCCTTGGCCAATTCGATCACCCAGTGGCCAAATACTGGGCTCACGCAAGACCCTTTGATATTCGCCACCAAACGCAGGCCATCTACCTCTCCCCTGCGCCAGAGCATGAGAATCAACAACTGGTCTGGTTCAAACCAATTTCATCGATGGTTGCCGATGGTGCGACTGCGCAAGCATGCCTTGCCTATGCCAGCGACTACACGATTTTGGAATCAATCATGAGA
>CAZBTW010000071.1:0-5176 GCA_964494925.1 uncultured Aquiluna sp. | reverse complement strand
CTGGTGGTTGCAGGAAAAATTGATCGGGTCGAGCGAACCGAAGCCGGCCTGATTGCAGCCGATCTGAAAACCGGAAAGCCCCCAAGCCCCCAGGATGTTCCGGGTCACCGCCAGCTTGCGCTATACCAGCTAGGGCTGCGCGAGCTCTACGACGAAAAGGTGGTCGGTGGACGGATTATTTCAGTGGGCTCTGGCTCCTTGAAGGTTCTTGATCAGCCTGAACTGGGTGGCGATACCGAGTCAGCAATCAGGAAACTGCTGGCAAGAGCAGAGTCGGAGATTGGGCAATCTGAGTTTGTTGCTGAAGTTTCAGAACACTGTCAGGGTGATGCGAAGTGCCAACTGTTACTGGCTAGGGCGGTAACGGATGCCTAGGTATTCAGCCGGAGAGATTTTCTCCGTTGTCAGCAAATTTCCGTTGACAAAGGAGCAAGAGCTAGCGATTTCGAGTGCCAGCACCGAAGGCCCAAGCCTTGTCATTGCCGGTGCCGGCAGCGGGAAAACCGAACTGATGTCCGTCCGCACGCTCTACTTGGTGGCAAATCAGCTGGCTCAGCCAAAGGATATTCTCGGGCTTACCTTTACACGCAAGGCTGCCACCGAACTTGGCATCCGAGTTCATCAGGGCCTCGTGAAATTAAGAGAATCTAAATTTTGGCCCTCGGATTTGCCCGATGATTTTGAGCCGGCGAAGATCACCACCTATAACTCCTTTGGAAACGAAATTTTTCGGTCGCTCTCGCTGCAGGTTGGGTATGAGTCTGACGTTGATTTGCTTACCGAAGCCGGAGCGATTTCATTGGCTCGCGAAATAATAACTTCAGCTGGGATTTCTCAATATCCGGCATTGGAAACCTTTGACAAATCCCTAGACCATTTGGTTTCCAAGGTGCTGGCTAGCGCGAGCGAGCTGACAGATAACTTGAGATCACCCGAAGAGGCAATCGAATACTTAGATTCCTTTGGTATGCAAGCTTCAAACCTGCCAAAAACCGACAAACCGTCCGAGGGCATGTTTGCCTACCACCAGGCCACCCTCAATGAGGTCTCTGAATCGAAGCTGATTTTCGAGCTAGCAGGTGAATATCAAAGGCAAAAGAAACTTCGCGGACTAGTTGATTTCTCTGATCAGGTTGCCCTTGCATTGCACGCTCTTGATGGGCAGCGACTCGAACTCCCACAGCGCTTTGTGCTTCTCGATGAATACCAGGACACTTCAGGAATCCAGACCCTGCTACTTTCTAAGCTGTTTGCAGGAAAGGCCGTGATGGCCGTTGGCGATCCCAATCAGGCTATCTACGGCTGGAGGGGTGCCAGCAGTGCAAACCTGACTGGATTCCAAAAAGATTTTGGTGCCGCCGAGATATTTCATTTGAGCACTAGTTGGCGCTCCGGAGAGGCGATTGTGAGTGTCGCCAATCTGGTGAGCGAACCACTTTCAAACCAGAGCGAGCTGACTCCGGTGACGCTGAAGGCAGGACTTGATAGCCATGGAGGAGTGTTCGCCTCTGTCTCTCAGGATGAAGTGGCAGAGTCACAGGTCGTTGCGAACTGGATGAAGGATCGAATCACCCCCGACAGCTCCGGGGCAGTCTTGTTTCGTTCAAAACAGGCAATGAGGCAGTTCGCCTCGGCGCTAGAGGATGCCGGCCTGTCCGTAGAAATAACCGGTCTTTCTGGATTGTTGGAACAGCCAGAGGTGCTGGATTTGATAGCTGCCTTGAAGGTGGTTGCTGATCCTGAGGCCGGAACCGAATTGATGCGAATCTTGGTTGGGCCGAAATTTAGAATTGGCCCCCGAGATATTGCCAAGCTCAACCAGTTTGGAAAGAAGCTTGCCAAGCTTCGCAAGCAGAGTGCAAGCGAGATGCCAATCACCTTGGTTGAGGCGCTCGATGAGGTCAGGAAGCCAAGTGCTAGAAAGTTTGCCGAGGTATCAGAGCTGGGGCTTGAGCGGCTAATTCAGGCCAGCGAGCTTTTCGATCGCATGCGCACGCAGCTTTCACTGGGTGTAGCTGAATTTGCCTGGGCACTAGCCCGAGAACTGGAACTAGACATCGAGCTCTACGCTCACAAACAAACCCGTCAGCCACTAGCCAACCTCGAGGGTTTCATAGCAAGGATTGCCGATTACGAGGGCAGTGCTCTTCGCCCATCCGTGACCGGTCTCTTGAATTGGCTCGATTACGCAGTCACAAATGAACGGTTTGAACTGCCTAAAACCGGTGCAAAGTTAGGCGTTGTTCAGCTGATGAGTGTGCATGCAGCTAAGGGCTTGGAGTGGGACTATGTGGCTGTTTCCGGCCTAGTGCGAGGGTCATTCCCGGTTGAATCAAGAGGAGCAAAGGGCTGGCTGCAGCCAGGCAGACTTCCGCATGATCTCCGGCAGGACAGGGACTACTTGCCAACACTTAGGTGGCAGGCAGCAGCAACCCAGAAAGATCTAAAACAGCAGATTGAGGTTTTTTCTGATGAGAATCGACAGAAACACGAAATCGAAGAAAGACGCCTGGCCTATGTGGCGCTAACTCGCGCCAGCAATGAATTAATCCTGACCGCAAGCTATTACAAGCCAGGGATTCAAAAACCTAGGCAACTCGCGCCGTACCTAACCGAGCTTCTTGAAAGCTCGTTAGTTGAGCTGATTGACCAAATTCCAGAGGCACTTCCGGCCAACCCGCTACAAGATCTAAAGCTCACTCAGTCCTGGCCATTTGACCCACTGGGTTCTGATCGCGAAAAGTATCTCCAGGCAGCCCGGGAATTCAACGCTGCCACCCCAGCGACCGTCACCGAGAACTTGCAGCTGGCCGCGATCATAGATCAAGCCGAAATACTGAAACAGTCTGGACCAGCAGAGCTTCCAACACGTCTCTCTGCTTCAAAAATCGTTCAGTTACTCGATGACCCTGCTGGGTTCCTTGAAAATCTGCAGCGACCGCTTCCAGTTTCTTTTTCGGAGGCAGCAGCTCAAGGCACTAAATTTCATGAGCTTCTAGAAAGTGCATTCTTACTCGAGCAAGACCTTGATCTTGAGGCCCTCGATGATGGCCAGGTGCAACTCGGTGAGAATTTCCTCAAATCTAGATTCCAAGGATTGGCCCCTGCATTTGTGGAACAAAGCCTGGAATTCGAGCTCGCCGGGACAATTGTGGTTTGCAAGCTCGACGCTGTTTACCAAAATGGCCAAGAATTCGAAATTGTTGACTGGAAATCAGGGTCATCGCCTAAATCCGATGCGGAAATTGCAAGCAGAGCCATTCAGCTGGCGCTGTATCGAATTGGGTTTGCAAAGTGGCAAAAGATTGGGGTCGAAAGGGTAAAGGCCATGTTCTTTTTCGCTGGCGATGGGAAGGAGTTGGCCCCAGAAGTACCATCGGAAGCCGAGCTTCGTGATCGACTGCTAGAGATTAGAACAGCTCTTCGTCCTTAGTTACATCCTGGTCTTGTGCCACCTGGGTAATCTCTGCTGTTTCAGTGGCATCTGTGGCGACCATTGCTTCGGTTCTAGGGGCTTCAACCGGAGGGCTGATGCCTGCAAAACTGGCTGATCGAAGGCTTCGCAGGTTACCTGCCTCCAATTGATCACGGAGTTCTGAAACCATATCTTCGGCTTGGGCGATGGCCTTCTCATCTTTTTGTTTTAGGCAGTAGGCCAGCCAGCTGCCTAGTTCAAGCTCAGAATAAAGTTGGGCTCGCTGAGCTATGTTTTCGTCTGCTTGCTCCCTGAGGGCACGATAGTGAATAAGGGTGTCCTCGAGAGTAGTCCGGAGTGCGCCGCCAGTGACCCATCTCAAATCTTCAGCTGGGTCACCAATCTGAAGGCTGCTCCAGCTAGTTATCCCTGTGACGGACTGGCCGGAAACTCGAAGTGTGTCATCGCTTATGCTTCCGTGAATCACAGTCGGGTGGAATCTGAATAGCCCCAGGTCTTCAGTCGCCTGCTCCCAGCGGGTGAGGAGCTCGGCTGGCACTCGGCCGGTCTGCGCTATTTGATCAATTTCGGCAACCTTAGTCCGAAGGATTTCATCGGCACTGTATTCCGGTAGGCCTGCATCCCTAACGAATTCGGGATTCAGTCGGTGAATCTGAGCCAGAGTCGAGGCAAGGCTCTTTGAAAATTCACCCGGCGCAAAGCGAGCCAGGTCTGGATTTTCCCCGCCAATTAGGCTCAAAAGAATCGCCGAAGTTCCATCTGAATCTTTGGTTTGTCCCATGATCTCTGGAACTTCAATCTCCAGCTGTTGGGCAAGTTTTGTAATAACTTCGATTGCCTGCAGTTCTCCAGCGAGCTCTGCTTCACCGGAAGCCGTTGCCGGAATTAGCAGCTGATAGGCGTGGTCATCCTGGTCCCAGAGGTGAAGCTGGTCTAATTCGGGATTTGAATCAATCCTGCGATAGGTGCGAAAGGATTTGCCCGGGGCAGCATCGGCTGCCAGCGCGGCTAATATCAGACTAGGTCGTCCCACGATGACAGGTTAGATTGCTAGTTGGTCTGGATGGGTCAACGCCACGCGCAGCTGAAGGAATACCTAATGTCCAGAGAACTTTCATCAAGTGAGCTATTGGCTCAACTGGATGAAGATCAGGCTGCCGCTGCCATGGCACTGAATGGCCCAGTGGCGATTATTGCCGGTGCTGGCAGTGGTAAAACCAGAACCATCAGTCACCGTATTGCTTACGGAATTCAGACGGGCGCATACTCAGCCAGCCGAGTGTTTGCTCTCAGCTACACAAATAAAGCCGCGGCAGAAATCCGGACTCGACTCAGACAGCTTGGTGCCGGTGAGGTTGCAGTTCGAACCTTTCACTCTGCGGCCTTGGCTCAGCTGCAGTATTTCTGGCCGCAACTGACCGAAAGTTTTGCCCCTAAGTTGGTCACTAATAAGCACGGCTTGATTCAAGAGGTGCTGGCAGAAATGGGAATCAGGGGCTCCCAGGATTTGAAGTCCAGCCTTCAGTCGGAAATTGAATTTCTCCGGTATTCGATGCAGGACATTGATCGCTACGGCGACTCTGGCCGGCAGATTGAAGCCTTGAGCGTGGAGAAGTTCATTGAGTTTTTCAAAAACTATGAAGAGTTCAAGCAAAAGCGAAGAATCATTGACTGGGAGGATGCTCTGCTCCTGACAGTCGGACTCCTGAGAGACCAACCCCGGATGCTTGCTCATGTTCA
>CAZBTW010000070.1:0-5188 GCA_964494925.1 uncultured Aquiluna sp. | reverse complement strand
AGGAAAAGTTAGATTCACTTTGGCCAGCTGATGTCCAGGTGGTCGGCAAAGACATCCTCCGCTTCCACGCGGTCATTTGGCCGGCGATGTTGATGGCAGCAGGCTTAGAGCCACCAAAGCAAGTTTTTGGACACGGCTGGCTGCTAGTGGGTGGCGAGAAAATGTCGAAGTCTAAACTCACTGGAATCTCTCCGAACCAGATTACGGACAGCTTTGGATCGGATGCTTTCCGTTATTACTTCATGAAGGCAATCGGGTTTGGGTCTGATGGTTCCTTTAGTTGGGAAGACTTGAGCGCCAGGTATAACTCTGAGCTAGCAAATGGTTTCGGGAACTTGGCATCAAGGACGGTAGCGATGGTCAATCGCTATTTCGATGGTGTGATTCCAGCTCCTGGTGACTACTCCGAGGCTGATTTGCAGGTTCGAAACGTTGCCAACGCAGCAACCCTGGATGCGGACAAAGCAATCGATGCAATTGCCCCGAATGAGGCAATTGCAAAGATTTGGACTTTGGTGGATGAGCTGAATAACTACATCACCACTCAAGAGCCCTGGGTTTTGGCAAAAGACCCAGCTGACCAGGAACGCCTTGCAACGGTCCTCTACACCTCGCTGGAAGGTCTCAGGTCACTTGCAGTACTGCTGGCACCGATCATGCCGAAGGCAACTACCAGGCTATGGGCTTCGATTGGAACTGGGCTTGGTGAATTGGATCAGCAGTTGATTGCTTCGGCAGGGCAGTGGGGACTTCTAAAGCCTGGTCAAAAGCTTGCAGAACTTGAAGCACTGTTCCCCAGGGTCGAAGAAAGCGCATGAGCGAGTTTGTCCGACCTCGAAGCAGCTATGACGGAGCAAAAGATGCCAAGCGTCTGTACCCGGAATTGCCAGAACCACTAGCGGTCGGAACCTACGACAATCACACCCATCTGGAGATTGAAGACACTGACAACCCGATGACCGTTGCCGACCACCTGACAAGGATGCGGGAAGTCAACATGTTGGGTGCTGTCCAAGTTGGGGTGACGCTGGAAAGCTCGAAGTATTCGGCTCTGATTGCCAAGGATGAACCAATGCTGCTTGCTGCAGTGGCAATTCATCCAAATGAAGCCCCAACCTACGACTCGATGGCTCAGCTGGATGCTGCAATTGATGAGATTGCAGTGCTTGCAACTCAACCAAGAGTTCGCGCAATTGGTGAAACAGGGCTCGACTATTTCCGAACTGAAGGCGAAAGTGCGCTCGAGATGCAGCACCACTCGTTTCGCCGCCACATTCAAATTGCGAAGGACAATGGCATAGCGCTACAAATTCATGACCGCGACGCCCACGACGATGTTGTTTCAACCTTGCTGGAGGTTGGTGCCCCAGAGAAGACGGTTTTTCACTGTTACTCAGGGGACTTGGAATTGGCGGCTATCTGCAAGCAGCATGGCTGGTACTTGTCGTTTGCCGGAAACATCACTTTCAAGAAGAATCAGCACCTCCGAGACTCCCTGTTGGCAGTAAATCCGGAACAAATTTTAGTTGAAACCGACGCCCCTTTTCTAACACCGGAACCACTTCGTGGTAGGCCGAACGCTCCCTACCTGGTGCCACACACTTTGCGTTTCATGTCCAACCTGCTTGGTGTCAGCGATAGCGAGCTTGCCGTTCAAATCAACCAGAATACCGAGGGTGTATACGGTCTATGGTCTGAAGGCCTGGCCTGATGCTTGGGGCTGCGGAGATTCGCCAACTGGCTGAAAAGCTTGACATTAGACCCACAAAGAAGCTCGGTCAGAACTTTGTGATTGACCCGAACACAATCAATCGGATTATTAGCGCGTCTCACATTGACCAAGATGACACTGTGGTTGAAATTGGGCCAGGCCTAGGTTCGTTGACGCTTGGGATATTTAGCAAAACCGACAGGGTGATAGCGGTCGAAGTTGATCCAAAATTGGCTTCAGAGTTGCCAGAGACCATCGCTAAACATTTGCCGGAGGCACACCTGGAACTGGTGGTTGCCGATGCGATGCAGGTCATGACCCTGCCGCTGGAGCCGACAGCCCTGGTTGCAAACTTGCCCTACAACATCTCAGTCCCGGTCCTGCTGCATTTCCTGGAAATGTTTCCAACCATCAAAAAGGGACTGGTGATGGTTCAAGCTGAAGTCGCACACCGATTGGCAGCAAAACCAGGAGGCAAGGAATACGGATCACCGAGTGTCAAGCTAGCTTGGTATGGTCCGGCAAGGCTTGCCGGAAACGTGGGTCGAAATGTTTTTTGGCCGGCTCCAAATGTGGACTCTGCGCTGGTCTATTTCGAGACCGGCACTCACAGGACTGCTGAGAAGTCAGAGGTGTTTGCAGTGATTGATGCTGCCTTTGCTCAGCGCAGGAAAACCCTTCGTCAGGCCCTAGCCGGATGGGCCGGTTCTGCCAGTAATGCGGAACAGATTTTGGTGACTGCAGGCATTAGCCCGAAGGAGCGGGGCGAGCAGCTGGTAATCGATGAATTCATCTCGATAGCGGAGGCAAAATGATCAGCGCGATTGCTCCTGCAAAAATAAACCTGACCTTTCTCTGTGGTCCACTGCGTCCCGATTCATATCACGAGGTTGCCAGCATCTACCAGGCCCTGGACTTCTTTGAAGAAGTGGCCGTTACCGCCGCTCCTAGCTGGGCCGTCGAAGTTCATTCGGATGCGGTTCAGGAGCAGTCTCGGATTCCCCAGGACACAACGAACATCGTGGTCAAGGCTGCCATTGAGCTCGCTGCTAGTGCAGGAATAGAGCAAGTGCAGACAATGAAATTTGTGATAACTAAGCAGGTTCCGCCTGCTGGAGGCATGGCAGGTGGCTCTGCCGATGCCGCCGCAGCACTGGTAGCACTGAATCAGGCATGGGGTTTGAAGTTGAGCACCAATGAGCTTTTGGAAGTGGCAGCCCGGGTTGGCGCAGACGTTCCATTTGCAGTTCTCGGGGGAACTGCACTGGGAACCGATAGCGGAATAGAACTTGCTACACTCAAGAGCTTCCCCGAAAGCCACGTACTGCTGATTTTCAGCACACCCGGGCTTTCAACCGCAACGGTTTTCCAAGAATTTGACAGGCTGACACCAGGCGGGGACCTGCAAATGTCGGCCTCTAAATTGGCAGCGCAGTATGCAGCTGACCCGGCACCCCTTGTCGGCTTGAATTCGCTGCAGCAGGCTGCGTTCACACTTCGCTCAGACCTTGAGGCTCTGTCCAAATTGGTTCCAGGAAAGGCGGCTTTTGTTTCTGGGTCTGGACCAACGCTGTTCATGATCAGCCAGGATCTGGGCGATATACACAGCTGGCAAGAAGTGTATGCCCAGGCTGGCTTCAAGACGCTGGTTACAAAAACCAGCTCTCGTGGCGCGGAGTTGATTTCCTAGTGGCTCACTTGATGGGTGCCGAGCGAGTTAGCCATCGCTTTCCCACAAAGCAGGTATTTGACGATGTCACAGTCGGATTGAACGAGGGTGACCGGGTTGGAATTGTTGGCCGAAATGGCGATGGCAAATCGACTCTGTTGAAGATTCTCACCAAGCAACTGATTCCAGATTCTGGCCGAGTCACCTGGCGGGGAGACATCCGGGTTGGCTTTCTTACCCAGGTTGATTCAATCCCGTCTGAGCAAACTATTGCCCAGACTGTTGTTGGCGATCGCCCCGAGTATGAATGGGCTTCTGACCCCAAAATCAGAGAGGTCTTCGCCGGATTACTAGGCGATTTGGATTGGCACCAGTTAGTTGGAGAACTCTCCGGGGGTCAGCGGCGTCGAGTGGCATTGGCGGCACTGCTCGCCGGCGATTACGATGTGATTTTCCTGGACGAGCCAACCAACCACCTTGATGTTGATGGCGTTGCTTGGCTTGCTGATCATTTGAATTCGCGCTGGCCAAAATCAGCCGGGGGTCTTGTTGTTATCACCCATGATCGATGGTTCTTGGATGCTGTTTGCAATCTCACCTGGGAGGTCTATGGCGCCCAAATTGAACCGTTTGAGGGCGGCTATGCCGCCTATGTTCAGCAGCGTGCAGAGCGTTCAAGACAGGCTGCAGCTATCGAATCCAAGCGGCAGAACCTGCTCAGAAAAGAGTTGGCTTGGCTGGGTAGAGGCGCTCCTGCCAGAACAGCTAAACCGAAATTCCGAATTGATGCTGCCCTTGAGCTGATATCAAATGAACCTCCACCACGCAACAGCGTTGAGCTTGCAAAGCTTGCCACCACCAGGCTTGGTAAGGACGTCGTGGATATCGAGGATGTCAGTTATCAAACGCCGGATGGTAAGCCCATTCTCAAGGACACAACCCTGAGGTTGGGTCCAGGGGACCGGATTGGTCTCATTGGGGCAAATGGTGCCGGTAAGACGACACTGATCAAGCTGATCACTGGGAAGCTTCAGCCTGATTCTGGTCGAATCAAGATCGGCAAGACAGTCAAATTCGCAACCCTTTCTCAAGACGTTCACGAACTGGACGAGTTGGGCGATGAAAGAATTTTCGACCTAATCAAGCGCGAGAAAACAACGTTTGTGGTTGGAAAGAAAGAAGTGGGTACGGGTCAGCTGCTTGAGCAATTGGGCTTTGACCAGCAGCAATTGCAAACGCCAATCAAGGACCTATCAGGTGGTCAGCGGCGCAGGCTGCAGCTGATCAGGCTACTTTTTCAAGAACCTAATGTGCTGATCCTGGATGAGCCAACCAACGATCTAGACACCGACATGCTGGCAGCCATCGAGGATCTACTGGACAGCTGGCCCGGAACTTTGATTGTTGTGAGTCACGACCGTTACCTTCTAGAACGGGTCACAGATAATCAATACGCACTGTTGGGTGATGCAAATCTTCGCCACCTGACCCGCGGAGTCGAGCAGTATCTGGAGCTCAGGAGGGCCCAGTCTCGTGGCGAGAATGCGACCACCACAGCTACGGCTGCCAAGGTTTCAGGGGCCGAAAAACGTAACTTGGAAAAGGAGCTAGCTCGCCTGGATCGGCAGGTAGCTAAATATCAGGCTTTGATTGCAGAAACCAAACTTGCCCTAAATAACAATGATCCTGCCGACTACCAAGGATTAACAGATCTTGGTAATAAATTGCTGGAGCTGGAAGCAGAATTAGAAAAAAATGAAGAGCTTTGGCTAGATGTTGCTCAAAAACTGCAAGCGGGCTGAACTTCT
>CAZBTW010000069.1:0-5220 GCA_964494925.1 uncultured Aquiluna sp. | reverse complement strand
AAAAGTGAATCGTCTTCGCCGGATAGCACAACTGTCTTTGCACCCGAATCCTGGATTTGCTGCGCCAGTTTCTCGGAAATCTGCTCCCGCAAGACCTGCTTCACGACCTCAATAGTTTGCTCATCCGTGTAGCGCATGCCGGCTCGGAACTCGCTTTCAATACCTAGCTCCGCCAACCTCGCTGTTATCTGTGGTCCACCTCCGTGGACAACCACAGGCTTGATTCCGACAAATCTCAAGTAAGCCATGTCCTGGGCAAATGCAAGCTGCAGCTGCTCGTCCACCATGGCATTACCACCAAATTTAACAACGATGATTTTGCCGTGAAACTCGCGCAGCCAATCCAGAGACTCTATGAGAGTCTCTGCCTTAATTCTGGCTAGACCTTGGTCACTGCTGGCTGGAATCATTAGCTGGAATATGCACTGTTCTCTTCGACGTACTCGTGGGTTAGATCGTTTGTCACAACCGTAGCGGCTGAATCTCCGGCGTGCAGGTCAATCACTATCTCAACTTTTCTTGCGGTCAAATCAACCAGCGAACGGTCTTCGGCGGGCTCGCCTTTCGATGAGACCAGCACTGAGTTGATAGTTATGTCAATTCCATAGGGATCAAAAGTTGCCTCAGTGGTTCCAACAGCCGCCAAGATGCGCCCCCAGTTAGGGTCGTTACCAAAAATAGCTGTCTTGAACAGGTTGTTTCGAGCAACACTCCTAGAGACATCAACCGCCTCCTGCTCGTTTAGTGCCCCAGTGGTGGTTATGTGGATATTGTGACTTGCGCCCTCAGCATCATCCAGCAATTTCAATGCCAGTTCTTTGCAAAGCTCGGTCAAAAGATTCTCAAACTCAGCCAACTCGGGCTCGATACCACTAGCCCCGGAAGCCATCAGTGTGACTTGGTCATTGGTCGACATGCAACCAACAAAACCAAGTCTGTCAAAACTGACGCGAGTGGCCGCACGAAGTGCTCGGTCTAACTCTGCACTGGGCAACTTTGCATCCGTGGTTATGACAACCAGCATGGTTGCCAAGCCAGGAGCAAGCATTCCGGCACCCTTTGCAATCCCCCCGATGGACCAGCCTGCTTCCGATTTGCGTGAAGCAAGTTTTGGAACACTGTCGGTAGTCATGATTGCCCTAGCGACATTGTCGCTCTGGTCATCAGAGAGCTGCGAATGCGCGCTCTCGGCTCCTGCCAACAACTTATCCCGATCCAGCTGCTCACCAATCAGACCAGTGGAGCAGACCAAAACATCAGCCGCGGCAACATCCAGTAGGCCTGCTACTTTTTCAGCCGTTGCATGAGTGGTCTGAAAACCCTGGGACCCGGTGTAGCAATTGGCACCACCGGAATTCAAAATGATTGCGCGCGCTTGGCCATCGGATATCACCTGCTTGGACCAAATAATTGGGTTGGCAAGGCACCTATTGGTTGTGAAGACAGCGGCCGCACTGTGATCAGGACCCTCATTGACTATCAGGGCCAAGTCAAGATTTCCAGAAGACTTCAGTCCAGCTGCAACTCCTGCGGCCGAGAAACCTTTCGGGATTAGAACACTCAAGGTGCCACTCCCAGTCTCGAAAGACCGATTTCCTCGGTAAGCCCAAGAGCGATGTTCAATACCTGAATCGCAGTGCCAGCAGTTCCCTTGACCAAATTGTCTATGGCGCTGATTACTACTACTCGTCCAGCGTGCTCATCAAAGCTCAGCGAAATCTGGGCATTATTGGAACCTAGGACGCTGGCGGTCTTTGGGAGCTGACCGGCTGGCAGAATCTGAACAAAGCTCTCGTTTTCATAGGCAGCCAGGTAAACATCCTGTAGCCGCTCGACAGAGAAAATACCAGTTGGCTTAGCTGTGTTCACTGCCAGAATCCCCCTGGACATAGGAACCAGCACCGGAGTCATAGACACGTTGGCCTGCTTTCCTGCTGCCCACTCTAGATTCTGCTCAATTTCAGGTGTGTGGCGGTGTGTGCCACCGACCCCGTATGCCCTTGCCGAACCCATAACTTCTGATGCCAGTAAATCAACATTGCTGGCTTTCCCTGCTCCAGAGGTGCCAACGGATAAAACTGAAACCAAATCCTCTGTCTCAAGCAAACCAGCCTGAACGCCGGGCGCAAGCGCCAAAGTCACCGCCATCACGTTGCAGCCAGGTACTGCTATTCGCTTGGCATGCCTCAAGTTTTCGCGCTGTTTGGATCCAGAAGCCAAGATCAACTCTGGCAGGCCGTAGGGCCAGGAACCAGCATGCTGAGTCTGGTAGTACTTTTCCCAATTGATGGAATTTTCAAGCCGAAAATCAGCTCCACAATCAATCACCATCACATGTGCTGGCAGCTGCTGAGCTAATTCGGCGCTCTTGGTGTGGGGCAGGGCCAAGAAAACTACTTCATGGCCTGCCAGGTTTTCAACACTGGTTTCGACAATGATTCGGTCGGCAAATTCTGGCACGTGAGGCTGAAGCGAACCAAGTGTTTGACCGACGTTACTCTGCCCGGTGACCGCTCCAAGATCGAGCATCGGATGACCGGCAATCAGGCGCAGCAACTCTCCGCCAACGTAACCACTGGCACCTGCAACTGCAACTTGAATAGTCATTTAACCCCTAAGAATTGCGCCGTGTTTTTCGGCTGCAAGTGCAACTGCGGCATCCCTAGCAACACTTGCTTCCTGCTGTGTCAAAGTTCGGTCACTAGCTCTAAATAGCAGAGCAAAGGTTAGTGACTTCGCATCCGCTTCAATGCCTTGGCCTCGGTAATCATCCACCAGACGAGTCGACTCCAAGATATCTCCAGCACCTGACCTGATGGTCTTCATTAGCTGATGGGCGCTTGTATTCGCAGGAACCACAAGCGATAGATCCTGGGTGGCCGCAGGCATTACCTGGATGGGGGCAGCCGAGACTATCTCCGGGGAAAACTCAAATAGGGAGTCAAGGTTGAGTTCAAAGACTCCCACCTGTCTAGGTAGGTGGTTTTCAAGAGCTATGTCTGGGTGCAGCTGACCGACCTGACCAACTACCTGACCATTGACCAGAACATTTCCGGCTCGTCCAGGGTGGAACCCAGGAAGCTCCAACTGCTCCAGCTCGTAACTTAGAGCAGCCTGCTGCATGATGACGTCGACAGCACCCAGGGCCTGGGCGTAGCCACTGGCGATTGGCTGCTGGCCCGGCGACTGCCTGACCCAGTTTCCACTTAGCAATCCGGATGTCATCCGCGGCTGGTTCGGTATTGAATTCTTTAGGGCTACCAAGTCCTCATCGCTCGGGCGCTTATTCCCGACTGGGAGCTCTAGTACTGGAGCTCCAGAGCTTGGCAAGAAGACCGAGCCCTCTTCGATGATTGCCAAGTCAGTGTTTCCACGAGAGTGGTTTCTGGCACCAGCGAGAATCAGACCAGGTAAGAGCGAAGTCCTAAGTTGCCCATAATCGGACTGAATCGGGTTTTCCAGGCTCACTTGAGGCTTGTCACCAAACCAACTGTTTTGCTCCTCTGAAACAAACGGATAGTTCAAAACCTCGACAAATCCGGCACCGGTAAGCGCACCCAGGGTCCGCCTTCGCAATTGCTGTCTTCTTGTAAGGCCTTTGCCCGGTGGAGCAACTGGCAACCTGGCCGGAATCTGGTCATATCCAACAAGCCTTGCAACCTCTTCAACAAGATCGGTTTTGTGAGTGATGTCTGGCCTCCAGCTTGGAGCAACTACTCTCAAGCTTTCTCCCAAAACTTCAACTTCACAACCAATCAGTTCCAGGCTGGAAATTACCTGCTGTTCGGTGTAGTCAACGCCGACCAGCTGGGATGGGTAACTAAGCTCCATCTCCAGCACGGGCCTAGAGTTCACCGAGGAATACTCAGCCCCGACACCGCTGGCTGCTCCCGAGGCCAGCTCAATCAACAACTGAGCCGCTCTAGAGGCCGCAATCCTTGAAACCTCAGGATCCACGCCGCGCTCAAAACGCTTTGAGGCCTCAGAAGGAAGCTTGTGCCTTCGGGCACTTCGCGCAATTGAAATTGGATCAAACACTGCTGCCTCGAGCAAGATTTCACGGGTGGATTCGCTAACTTCGGTCCTAGCGCCACCCATAACGCCGGCTATGCCGATTGGGCCCTGCTCGTCGCAAATGAGTAAGTCTTCCTGACTCAAAGACCTGGTCTTACCATCCAAGGTTTCAATTTGCTCGTCGGCGTTGGCCCTGCGAACACTAATTCCACCCACGAGCTTTTCGGCATCGTAGGCGTGAAGTGGCTGCCCAAGTTCCAGCATCACATAGTTGGTGATGTCTACTGCAATCGAAATTGAACGCATTCCAGCAAGCTTGAGTCGAGTTGACATCCACGTCGGCACCTCAGCACTGGCGTCAATGTCCTTCACTCCGACGAGAACGAATTTAGAGCAGCCAGGCACCTGGTGGATTGGGCTGGAGTCAGTTATTTCGAGCTTGAACCCAGAGCCTTCGACCAGTTCAACATTCTGGGCCGGGTCTCTAAAGTTGACTCCGGCAGCATGAGAGTACTCTCTGGCAATCCCCCGCATTGAAAGGCAGTAGCCACGGTCTGGCGTGACATTCACTTCGGCAGCTGTTTCATCAAGACCGAGGAGTGAAATTACGTCAGTGCCCACTTCAGGGTCCAGACCCAGTGAGGAGAAAATCAAGATTCCCTCATGGTCCTCGCCTAACCCAAGTTCTTTGGCACTGGCGATCATGCCATCTGACACATGACCATAAGTCTTCCTGGCGGCAATTTCAAAGCCCCCAGGCAAAACTGCTCCTGGCAGCGAAACCGCAACTTTGTCGCCAACCTCAAAATTCGAAGCTCCACAGACGATTCCACGAACGGCATCTTCACCGGAATTTGCAACCCGTACCTGGCACCATCTGATGGTTTTGCCGTTGTTCTGCTTCTCGGGCTCGAACTCCAGAACTTCACCGACCACAACTGGGCCGGTCAGTTCACCCCCGTGTGAACCCTCTTCTTCGAGACCAACCTTTACTAGCTCTGCCATCACAGATTCGGTTGTTGCTGTGTCTGGCAGCTCAACTAATTCGCCAAGCCAACTGAGTGGAATTTTCATCTAGATCACCGACCCAAAATGTGTCGAGAATCGGATGTCGGCCTCAACCATGTCGTGCATGTCCAAAACGCCATTTCGGAACATCAGGGTCCGCTCAATTCCCATGCCAAATGCAAAACCGGAGTAAACCTC
>CAZBTW010000068.1:0-5222 GCA_964494925.1 uncultured Aquiluna sp. | reverse complement strand
AGCCCTGGCTGGTATAGCGCAGGCTGGCGGTGTCGCGGAACATCCTGGGCGCATGGGGGCTTTCCGGTTTTCAGATCGGCTGCAATCAGTCCGGCTTCGGTTCGCTCGACCCGATCAATTTTTCCTGCAACCACCAGCCGTCCAACCTGAAGCTCAAACCCCTGTTCACTGGCCACCAGCTCCCCCGATTGATTTAAGTACTCAGCCATTAGCCCAAGCATTTTGGTGGCTCGACGGTGTGCCGAACGCGACAGCCAATCGGCATCAAACTTTAGGGTGTGCCAATTCGAATCAACGTATTCAGTCAGCTGTGATGCATTCAGCGAAACCTCCATGGCCGCGTGAAGAAGTGTTCCGATAGAAGCTTCAAAGCTCGAGCCATCACCACCAAAGGCATGGATGAACCAATGAAGTGGGCAAGCCTCAAAAGCATCCAACCTAGAAGCACTCAAACGAAGTGACTCCGCTTCCGAAACCACCTGCTCGTTGCTCGAAATATCCAACAAACCCTGCCAGTTACTGGGATGGGCCCCAGGAGCACCTACCAGCGCCAGCGCAGCGAGCACCGGGGCTGCCGAAGCATCACCCCGGACCAGGTCTGCGCGGAGTTTGCCAACAAGCTTCCGTGGCTCGAATTCAATGTCGATCTCTGGCCTTATCGCCTGGATCCCAGCCATTTGGAGAAATTGGGAGGGCTGTTCATCGGTGGCTTCCATGGCCGAAAGAATTAACTTTGACCTGGTTACCCCAAGGCTTTTATAAAAAAGGCGGAGTTCGTCAGCCAGCTCGGCCCTGGTTGGCCCAAGCGGATTATCGGTTCTGCCGAGTAAGTAGGCCTGAAGCCCAGCTGCAGCAAGCATTGAGTTTCTAGGCTTTAGATTTGGCCAAATCCCCTCTTGCAATCGGGGCAAGGCCACCAGCTCAAACTGCCTTCCGGCAAGCTGTGACGGCGTGGCTAGGACGACAGCCTGTCTTGAGGCAACTGTGGCAAGTGAGTCTTGGGCAACAGGTGCCAGCATTATTTCCTGCACGAATTCCCCGGCTCCGCTGCCTATCTGCTGATCAAACCTCACGGCCACTGCGAAAAGCTCCACGATCGAGTCAAGATCACGATTTGCGGCTAGTGCCACCTCGCTGGTACCAGCTGCCAGCTCTTGGAGTCTCTTGATTGGGGCTAGACCCCAAACCAGCGAGACGAACTCATAGGCACTGAGCTGCCCCAGGTTTCGGAGTCGAACCACCAAGTCAATCGCCCGATTCAGGCTTCGAACCTCTGGGGTATCCAGTTCCACCGGCTCTTCAAACAACCCCTCAAGCAGTTGAGATCTGGTTTGGTTTTGGAATCTTTCTTCCTGGGCCAACTGCCTAAACAGCCTTCGCTGCTGAATCGCATTTAGTCCGACCAGCCGGGAGCCAAGCAGCTCAAGCACCAGCTGATGATCAGACCCTTGAAAAACAAGCTGGCCAAAATCTAGGACGGCTCTTGCAGCAGGCTGTTCACGAAGCGGGCTTTGTGAGCCCAAAATCCTGACAGGAATGGACCGCGAAGCCAAGTCGCCGGCCAGCTGATCCAATTGGACTCGGGTTCTTGCAATCACGGCCATGTCTGACCAATTCAAGGAGTCCCTAACTCGGGCAGCCCGCAACTGACCAGCAAGGAAATCAGCTTCAGATATTCGATTATCAAACACTGCAAATTCAGCTTCAGCTTTGACTTCTTGAGTTTTTGGGCGATGGTTTAGTGCAAGCGAAGTTGGGATTCTTTGAACGATCCTTGCCATGAGCTGTTGAACAGCGGCTGGCTGACAGAGAAGCGGATCCAATGTTATTTCGAGGCCACCCGCTTGATTTTTTCTAAAGAAATCCACGAACATTCCGGCAGCCGAGCGAAAACCAAGCGTTGCGACATCTGGGTCACCAACAAGCACTAGCGCTCCCCCTGATTGGAGCTTCGATACTAGCCATAGGCCTGTCAAAGACAGGTCTTGAGCATCGTCAACCACAATAATTTTGGGTTTTGGAAACTTGTTCACTTGCCTGGTGGCTTCAACTATTAGCTGGGCAGCATCGACCTGGTTGGTGTCCTTTAGTCGCTCGAGGTACTTGGGGAACAAATCGATTGCCACCTGCCAAGCTCCACTTGGCCACTTGGTCTGGAGCTCAGACAAGTCCTCGGGACTCAAGTGATTTTCGACCAGCACCGTGAACAAATCTCTCAACTCAGCGTGAAAACCGGACAGTGCAAAGGCCTGTGGATCGATCCCCCAGTTTCGGGCCTTGGACTCCTTCTCGGCTTCAATCACTAGCTCAGAAATCAACTGTTGCTGAGCCGGACCAGACAGTAGTCGCACATCAGGGATTTGACCCTTCAGGATCTCGAAAGCCAGTGAGGTCAGTGACCTGGCCCTGGGTCCAGTGCTTACCTGATTTGAGCCAAGTGCCAGGCGGTCACGAAGATTCGACGCCTGAGAGCGTTGCGGTGTTAGAACCAACACGTCTGTCGGCTCAAGGCCGCCTGATTCAAGTTGAGACACCAAATCCAACACAAATTCTGTTTTCCCGGTACCCGGTGCGCCCAGTACTAGACAGTCTCGGTTAGCTGTGACCGCGTCCATGGCAAGACTTACCGCCGAAGATCGGTCGATTGCGCTGGGAGGAGAATTGGTCACACGACCAATCTATTTGCCCCCAGCGACTTTTTCTTGGCGTAACCTTATTATTCGATAAGGAGTCGCATGGACGTCACAATTGGAATCAAAGACAACGCTAGAGACATTAGCTTTCAGTCAGCTCAAAGTTCAAAGGAGCTCATCGCTCAAGTGAGCAAGGCGATTGAAGAAAACCAGGCTGTTATCGAACTGAGTGATGACAAGGGCCGCACCATACTGGTGCCAACATCGTCCATTGCCTATGTAGAAATTGGCGCCGAAGAGGCCCGCAGAGTTGGGTTTATTGCGTAATGGAACTTCTGATCATTGTTGCCTACGGGTTGATTTTGGCCTTGGTCGGACCATTCGTTCTCCCAAAGTCTGAGTTTTATGGGAAGTTTGTTCCCGCCAGCATTGCCCTAACGGCAGGAAGCGCAGTCTGGCTGCTGCTTACCTGGCTGGGCTTGAGCTACGAAAGCCCCTGGATCTGGTTCATCGTGATGACCCTGATGCCTGTGGCAGCTTGGTTTGGAACGGGATACATCTCGAAAACCAGAGAAGCCAAAGAGGCAAGCGATTTAGAGGCAATCCGACTACGCGGTAAGGCCTAACGAGTCCATTCGCAGTGTGTGCTGAGCGATTAGCTCAGAGGTAAATGGCTCCAGCACCTTGAATTGTTCGCGAGCCAGCGCAACTGTTTCCGTTGATGAAGGATTCGGCAAGATCTTTGAGAAATCAACTGAGTCGCGGATTTCAAGCAGAGCATCGGCAACCACCATGCGACCAAACAGCGCCAGCCTTGGTGCCAATACAGAATCCGAGGCAATTGATTCGGCCAGCTGTTCTTTACAAAACTTTTCTAGTTCCGCTGAGCTGAGTAACTGGTCAGTTTTGATTCGCTTTGCTGGCGGCAGCCCCTTTGAAACTTTTACTGCGCCGTCCTGAAGTATTCCAAAAACCACATAGACGCGCATCAGGTCCTCGAACCAGTCAGCGCCTTCGGTGCGGATGACAAGTTGGTCTAGCCGCTCCCTGATATCTCCGCGCAATTCCATTTGAGTGTCACCAAGCCTGATCAGGATTGCCTCTAGCTGCTTGGCTCGATCTCGATATATAGCCGCGAGCTTTTGCTGGGCTTTTGCCTGGTCGCTGGAGGGTGCCTTGGTTGCATCTTGTTCCAGAATCTCCGCGATGACATTCTCTAGTTCAGTCAGAGTGGCGATGTAGATTTCTGGCGAAGGGGTAAGCTTAGAAGCGTTAAGTTGGATTTGACTGCGACCCGAGGTCGCGTCTCTGGAAGGAAGCGCAAGCTTCTGCGAAACCTTACGCATTCTTCGAAACCAATCCAACACCTTGCAAGCTTATAGCTCAGCTAGCACAGTAGAAAACCATGAGCTGAAACTAACGGAGATTTTTTTGAGTTTTATTTCACTTGGCATCGATGCAGATATCTGCGATGCCCTTGATGCAAAAGGCATCAAAGCACCATTCCCTATTCAAGAGCAGGCGATTCCAGTAGCGCTGTCAGGTTCAGATGTAATCGGACAGGCCAAGACTGGAACCGGCAAGACTCTTGGCTTTGGGCTTCCGCTAATCCAGGCACTCGGTGAGAACCCAGCCAAGGGCGTCCAGGCGCTCGTGGTTGTGCCAACAAGAGAGCTAGCACTGCAGGTTTCAGAGGACCTAATCATGGCCACCTCCAACCGACCAACCACAGTCGTTGCTATTTACGGTGGTAAGGCCTACGAAGGCCAGGTTGCTGCGCTAGAGGGCGGTGCCCAGATTGTCGTCGGCACACCAGGACGATTGCTCGACCTTGCCAAACAGAAACTCATGAACCTTTCCAACGTCACCTTCATGGTGTTGGACGAGGCCGATGAAATGCTAGACCTTGGCTTTTTACCGGATGTCGAGAAGCTTTTCTCGCTGACACCGCCGCAACGACAGACGATGCTGTTCTCGGCAACCATGCCATCGCAGATTCTGAGCCTGGCTCGTAGGTATCAAAACAAGCCAATTCACATCCGTGTGAGCGATCCCGATGAGGGCAAGACCAAAGCAGACATCAAGCAGTTTGTTTATCGCGCCCACTCGCTGGATAAGGATGAGGTTGTCGGCCGCATTCTGCAAGCCGAGGGCCGTGGAAAGACCGTGATATTCGTTCGCACCAAACGCACTTCGGCAAAACTAGCCGAGGAACTGGTTGACCGTGGTTTCAATGCTGCACCACTTCACGGTGATATGTCCCAGGAGGCTAGAGAGCGATCAATGGCCGCATTCCGAGATGGCCGCAAAGAAATCCTGGTTGCAACTGAAGTTGCAGCTCGTGGAATTGACGTTGATGACGTGACACACGTCATCAACTACTCGGTACCCGAGGATGAAAAGGCCTACCTACACCGCATCGGAAGAACCGGGCGTGCTGGAAAGCTTGGCGTGGCTGTAACTTTCGTTGACTGGGATGACCTTGCCAGATGGGTCCACATCAACCGAGAATTAGATCTCGGAGTCCCGGAACCGACCGAAACTTATTCGAACTCGGATCACTTGTATTCCGAATTGGGAATTGCTCCT
>CAZBTW010000067.1:0-5262 GCA_964494925.1 uncultured Aquiluna sp. | reverse complement strand
CTTGTAAAGTGGGGGTTACGGGTTCGAGTCCCGTGGTCGGCTCTGTGAAGTAAATCGCCTAGTCAAGGTTTGGATCAGCAGGCTTTGCCAGCTGAACAACCAAAATAATCAATCCTGCAACAGGAACTAGCAGCCACCAGAACTGGTGTGCACTTAGGCCAGCGTCGCGCAATCTTCTGACCGATGCCGAGAGCCAGGGCAAGAGAGTAATTACCGAGAAAATTGTCGATAGATCCTCAGAGAGAATTGAGAGAACCGTGTTGGCAAGCACCAACGCCAGAATGAAATACCAGTAGTCCGCACGCGAGGTGCGGCCGGTGAAGGTGACAAAGTTTTTGAATGCAAGCTTGGTTGCTGTCCAGAGTTCCATAACTAGAACGCTAGCAGCAGGAGCTGACGTTTCTTAGCTGCGAGGTCGAAGCTCTGCGACCATTGGGCAAACAAATGGATCTGCGTTGTTACTCAGCCCCACTTTGTTCAGGTGCTTCATGATCACTACATAGCTTGAAAGTAAATTCATTTCCACCATCGTGATGTTGTGCTTCTTGCAGAAATCAACCACAAGTTCGTGGGCTTTGCGAAGGTATGGTCTTGCCATTGATGGGAACAGGTGATGCTCGACCTGATAGTTGAGCCCTCCCATGAGGTTGTCTTTTAGCCAGCTGCCCTTGATGTTCCTGGAGGTTAGGACCTGTCTAGAAAAGAAATCAAGCTTGCTATCTTTTTCAATCAGTGGCATTCCCTTGTGGTTAGGGGCAAAGGCAGCGCCCATGAAAAACCCAAAGGTCATCATCATAAATAGCCAAAGCGCTATTGCCCAAAGCCAACCAAACATCAGTCCCATTGCAATGTATGGTGCGGTTTGGCGAATCATCATCAAGCTAAATTCCAGGATTCTGATTCGAAGTGGTCGGCCGGGCCGCTTCAACCCGGCAAATGAATCAACCAGCAGGTCAAAGCCAGTGAACAAAAGCAGAAATGGGAAAAGGTAGCCCTGGCGGTCAGCGAAGAATCTCTCGATTCCCTTTTTGGCTTCCTTTGATTCGGTTGTGAAACTCAATACCCGGATTGCAATATCCGGATCCTCACCAATCTGGTTTGGGCGCTGGTGGTGCTTGTTGTGCTTCCTGAGCCAAAAGCCATAGCTGAGGCCGGCAAATAGATTTGCCAGCACTAGGCCCAGCCAATCATTTGCTTTGTTGTTTCTAAAGACTTGTCGGTGCGATGCTTCGTGGGCAATAAAGCCATACTGAGCGCTCATGATTCCAAGCAGCCCCGCCAGCAAGAAACCGGGAATGATCCACCACTGGCTGTATTCAAGGGCATAGCCGGCAAAGCCCGCACCAACCCAAAGGGCAGTTGCGATTACGGAGATAACCGCTAGTCGAATGATGTAGAAACTGGGGCGCTTAGCAAGCAGACCAGCGTCTCTCACCTGTTGCAAAATCAGGTGGAAGTTGGTGGGTGACTTGGTGGTTGCGATAACACTCATTTCCAGAGTCTAAGCGACCAAAGTAAACACAACCTGTTAAGGCTCGCTCTGCCATACTGATGAGGTGGAAGCGATGAGGCTCGAAAGCGACCTTTTAGGTCAGCGTGAAGTACCGGTTGATGCTTACTGGGGAGTACACACCCTCAGGGCAGTAGAGAATTTTCCAATCAGTGGAGTTCCAATTGGGCACTATCGGTCGCTGGTGCGAGGCCTAGGGTTCATCAAGGAAGCCTCCGCAAGGGCCAACCTCCAGCTCGGGGTTATTTCTAGCGAAATCGCAGAGCCAATAATTGCAGCGGCGATTGAGGTTCGAGATGGAAAATTTGACGATCAGTTTGTAGTTGATGCAATCCAGGGCGGTGCCGGAACATCAACAAACATGAATGCCAATGAGGTTGTGGCTAACCGAGCACTTGAAATCGCAGGTTTTTCGAAGGGTGAATATGACAAGATTCATCCGCTGAATCACGTGAATGCTTCACAGTCGACCAATGATGTTTATCCAACTGCAATCCGAGTCTCGATGATTATCGAGATTCGAGCGCTGCTGGAAGAGCTAGCTTTTCTGCGCAAGACAATCGATGCCAAGGCGCTTGAATTTGCCGAGATTATCAAGATGGGGCGAACCCAATTGCAGGACGCAGTTCCGATGACCCTTGGTCAAGAGTTCGCAGCCTGGTCTCAAACTCTCAGCGAGGATGAGGGACGGCTCCAAGAGATGGTGCCACTTCTGAGCGAGATCAATCTTGGTGGAACTGCAATTGGAACCAAGCTGAATACGCCAGCTAACTACTCCGCGTTAGTTTGTGAAATTCTCAGTGAGATTTGTGAGCACGACTTCCGTCCGGCTGTGAATCTTATTGAGGCCACCAGCGACACCGGGGTTTTTGTTTCGGTATCCAGCACTTTCAAGCGCCTTGCAACCAAAATTTCTAAGATTTCAAATGACCTGCGACTGCTGTCTTCTGGCCCAAGGGCTGGAATCAATGAGATCAACTTGCCACCGCGCCAGGCCGGTTCATCGATTATGCCTGGGAAGGTGAACCCAGTAATCCCAGAAGCAGTAAATGAGGTTGCCTTCACTGTTATCGGCAACGATGTAATTGTCACCATGGCGGCCGAGGCGGGCCAGCTGCAGCTAAATGCATTTGAACCGATCATTGCCAGGTCACTGATGATGAGCGTGGTCTACCTTCGTCAGAGCTGCCACATACTCGCTGAATTCTGCATCAGTGGCATCACTGCAAACGAGGAGCATCTTCGACAAACAGTTGAGAACTCAATCGGCCTAGTAACAGCATTGGGTCCAAGTCTTGGATATGAAAAAACTTCTTTGATTGCAAAGCATGCTCAGAAGATGAACATGTCAGTTAAGGAAGCTGTTATGGACTTAGGGCTCATGACCGAATCAGAGTTTTATGAACTGCTTGGGGATGTCAGAAAACTAACCGGGCAGGACTAGATCAGGCTCGACACCAAAAGTGTTATCAGTGGGGCAAAGATCAGCGCTGGCAGCATGTCGGCAACTGAAACCATTCTGATTTGAAGAACTCGCAATCCGGTGCCAAGCAGCAGTACTCCGCCAGTTGCAGTTATTGAGGCCACAAGTGCCTGGCTCATCAGAGCACCGGCGCTCGCGGCTATCAGGGTTAGTAGCCCCTGCCAAATTCCAACTGGAATTGCCGAGAAGGCGACCCCCCAGCCAAGGGCTGCGGCAAAGGCGACTGAGGTCAGTCCATCCAAACTTGATTTCAGTGCAAGAACATCAAAGCCTTGCCCAAGTCCATCCTGAAGTGCACCGAGCACGGCCATGGGTCCGATTGTGAAAAGTAGTGAGGCGTTCACGAAGCCTTCAATGAATTTGTCCTTGTCGCCGCCTTTAGAAACCTTGAGTTGCAACCAGGTTCCAAAATGAGAAAGCTTTTGCTCAATGCCAATCAAGGATCCAACCACGCTTCCCAACACCAGCGAGGCTAAAACCACCAAAAGAGTTCCTGCGGAACTAACGGCCGAAACAAAAGCTGAATCTCTTAGAGCAATTAGGTTCAACCCTCCAATCACCAACACAACGAGTCCCAGTGCGTCGGTGAGGGTGCGGGAGATTTTCTCGGGTAGGCGGTGTCCCAAAACCACACCAAGTGCCGACCCCGCCAAAATTGCGAGGATGTTTATAACTGTGCCCAAGGGCTATGCGCCCACTGAGTTGAATAGCTCATAAACCAGAATCGCTGGCCACACCAGAGCTTTCAGAACTCCCAAAACGCCCATCCAAAAGCTCGTTGCGGTGGAGACGAAATAGATGAGTGCGCCGATTAGGCCCAAACCAAAGATTGCCCCGGTGTCTGCGGATCTTTTCTTCATAGCCAAAGTCTAGGACTTTGGCTGGAATTTGATGCTCACTGAGTTGATGCAGTAGCGGTTTCCGGTTGGGGTTTGTGGTGCATCGTCAAACAGGTGGCCCAGGTGAGAACCACATTTTGCGCAGCGCACCTCGGTGCGCACCATGCCGAGCGAGGTGTCTTCTAGGTATTCGATTGCCTTGTTATCTCGCGACTTATAGAACGAGGGCCAGCCACAATGTGAGTCGAACTTGGCTTCGGCCTCAAATAGTTCTGCCCCGCAACCACGACAGCTGAAGGTCCCAGGACGCTTCTCGTCCAGCAGTTCACCGGTGTAGGCGCGTTCGGTGCCACCCATGCGAAGCACGTGGTACTCGAACTCAGTCAGCTGTTGTTGCCACTCCTGATCGGTCTTGAATACTTCGTATTTCATGCCTGCCTTTCCTCTCACTAATTTATAACCGTTAGATAACACATTCCATCCCATTAAATATCCCTGTCTTTTTGGGGGATTTCCCCGTAGACTCATGGGGTCGAGCTGTGACCGAGGTTTAGCTTGATGCATCTGTGACATACGCAGGTGGTACAAGCATCAGGAGCAACACATGGCACAAGGAACCGTTAAGTGGTTCAACTCTGAAAAGGGTTTTGGATTCATCACTCAGGACGGCGGACCGGACGTATTCGTTCACTTCTCCGCTATCGCCGCAGATGGGTACCGCGAACTTCGCGAAAACCAGCGCGTTGAGTTCGACGTTAAGGATGGGGACAAGGGTCCTCAGGCTGAAAACGTCGTTCCAGTCGCTTAAATAACAACAATTCGGACACCGGTTAGCTATTAGCTGCCGGTGTTCGCTTGCACTCGGAGCATTAGAGTGCTAAAACTTTATTAGCACTCGTATACCGCGAGTGCTAAAACCAGTCTTAAATGCAAACGGGAGAAGCCCTCATGGCAAAAATTATTCACTTCGACGAGGAGGCCCGTCGCGGTCTCGAGCGCGGCCTAAACATTCTGGCCGACACCGTCAAGGTCACCCTTGGCCCACGTGGCCGCAACGTTGTTTTGGAGAAGAAGTGGGGAGCCCCCACGATCACAAACGACGGTGTTTCAATCGCAAAGGAAATTGAACTAAGCGACCCATTCGAGAAGATCGGTGCGGAGCTAGTCAAGGAAGTTGCAAAGAAGACCGACGATGTTGCTGGTGACGGAACCACAACCGCAACTGTTTTGGCTCAGGCCCTTGTCAAGGAAGGCCTTCGTAACGTTGCAGCCGGAGCAGACCCAATCAGCCTAAAGAAGGGCATTGAGAAGGCTGTTCAGGCTGTAATCGCCGAGCTAATCAACAACGCCAAGCCGGTAGAGACCAAAGAGCAGATCGCAGCAACCGCATCTATCTCTGCGGGCGACACCCAGATCGGTGACCTAATCGC
>CAZBTW010000066.1:0-5284 GCA_964494925.1 uncultured Aquiluna sp. | reverse complement strand
AAAGGAAGCGGGAGCACCGTCTGCGTCAAGCAGCACACCAGTAGCAAGCTCAGTATTCAAAGCTAGCGCCCCTTCTAACCAATCGAACATTTGTTCGAATTATTAGAAGTGTATGACCTAGCTAGGACATTTACAAAATCGAATTTAGATTTCGCGAATTAGCTCTGGAGAGTTGTTTTTTATCGAGCCGACCTTTGGATCTACTTTGTGAAAATGAAGCTCGTTAGCCATCAAATCTGACTGAGATCTGATTTCATTCAAAACCGCCTCGGACGTCTCGTAGTTCGGCTCCAACCAAGCATCAAGAGTTTCCTCGGTTAGGAAAATTGGGTTTCTGTCATGAATCTGGCTGAGTGCCGGAGCAGATGGCTTTGTAATCAGACTGCAGGTTAGTAGCCACCTTGAAGGGTCAGACTGGTCCTTGGAGGGATCTCGCCACCAATTGTAGATACCTGCCAGCCCCAGCATTGAGCCTTCAGCGTGGATGTAAAAGGGCGTTTTTTCTTCAAAGTACTCACTCCACTCAAAATAACCAGATACCGGAACAACGCAGCGCTTGGCTTTAGCTGCATCCTGGAAGCTGGGTTTCTCCAAAATGGTCTCGACCCTGGCATTAATCAGAGGAGCTCCGGATATTTCCTTAGCCCAGCTTGGAACCAGCCCCCAACGGGCCATGTGAATTTCCCTGGATGGAAGTGACTCGATTTCTCGCTCGACAATAATCGGGATCTTGGTTGTGGGCGCCACGTTGTAGTTGATGACACTTGCAGGCTGATACTCATCAACCAGAAACGCCTCGGCAATCTCGTTTAGCTCCCTGGCAATTACAAATCGACCGCACATTTCTAATCCTCGTGATGAAGCTTGGCTAGAGCTTTTTTGGCCAGGGCAATAATGCCTAAAAAGGCCAGCAAGATGCCAATTCCGACAAAAGTTGCAATTTTTAGATTTTCTTCAAGCTGCTCATAGCTGGCACGAGCCGCAAACCCAACCCCGACATACATTGAGGTCCATAGGGTGCATGCAAGAAAAGTCCAGAAAATAAAGGTTCTAAAAGGAAGCTTGGTCATGCCCGCAGCCGCCGGCACCACAGAGTGCAGAACCGGCAAAAACCTGGAAATAAATATCGCCATTCCACCGCGTTTTGCAACCAAGCGGTCGGCAGCAACCCAATTTTTCTCTCCAATTTTCTGACCTAGCTTGCTAGCTCTTAGTTTTGGCCCAAAAAATCTTCCGATTGAAAATCCAATGGTTTCGCCGATCATGGAACCTATCAAAACAGCCAATAGCAGGAAGGCAAAGTCTCCCCAGTCCGTGACGCCAGTCGATGCAACCAGAACAATGGTGTCTCCGGGCATAATTAGGCCTGCAAAAACCGAAGTCTCCAACATGATTGCGAAGCCAGCCAACAAATTCCGCCAGACCGGAGGCACCGAAGTAACCAGGTCGACGAGGTTTGTCACCAGCTCAGACATAGGCTCAATCTTGCCATGGGTGCTAATCGAAAAAATGAAATCAAAAATGAAAATTGTTTGACAAAACTATGCGATCGTGAAATCAGTGTCACCAATTGGTCCAGCAAGCATGTCTAGACGTTTTCGGAATGAGTTGAACCGGGCTGGTCCTCCGACTTCAATACCTTGCCAGCTATTTACAAGCCTGATTCCCTGAAGCGCAGAAAGGCTCCAAACTTCCAAGCCCCTTAGGTCTTCAGGTTTCCGTCTGACTGCTTCGGTTTCAAAGCCAGCTTGATTGGCAAGGTCGAAAACCAAAGACCTGGTCACTGATGGTAGCCAGTCGGTCGAATCATCCGGACCACAGAGGACATCGTTTTCCCACCAGACAATCGAGGAAAGTGCTCCGTCTGAGACAAAGCCAGCCGAGTCTAAAATCACCGCTTCATCGGCGCCATGCAGATTGGCTTGCCGGCGTAGTTTTTGACAGACCGATAAGTCGGGTCCTTTGACTTTTGGTGAGCTTCTAGGGTCGGGTTCATTCAGGCTCCACAGAGAACAGCTGGGGCTTCTGGTGGGAGCGGGTCTAATCCTGAAAAAAAGTTGCTGGCCAATTGGTTGAAAGTGCCGAAACTCAACTCTTGGAAACCAGGATCTCTCCAGGGGTGTGGCGGCAATCACTGCATCAAAAAAATCCAGTAGAACCTCTCGAGGAATTTGCTCGACAGAGCCCGCAAATCTCGCGAAATGGCGATCCAGGGCCCTTACGGTTCCTTCATTTACCAGCCAACTATCGGCAACTGAAAGCGAGCCTGGTATAGCGTGTTGGACGGGTAGAAGTTCATTACCCGTGAATTGGTAGACATCTCCCGTTACGCTCATCACTACAAGATTACGGGGCTAAAGGACCAACGTATGCCACTTTTTAGCGAACGCATTGCGGGCTGGAGCTCGATTGCGGATACTTTTGTGTCCTTTTTTCAAAATCAACCCAATTCTTTTTGGTTGGACCGTGAGCATCATCACGACTCCAGATACTCGGTGATCGGTGTCGGTTCCTACACCGAAACCCTCCAATCAACAGAACTAGCAGAAGACAACCAAGCTCTTCCCTTCAGCTTCCGGCCCGGCTTTGTTGGAGTGGTGAAGTATCGCGCGGAGGAGACAGCACCACTGGAGGTCTCGGGCATTGACGTAGATCGGGCCTTTGTGTTTGACCATGACAACAGAGCAATGTTTTTCATGGGGGAATTTCAAAACCGGAACGGATTCAACGAGTGGTTTCATGCCGCCCTGCTTCGCTTGGCACTGGTTGGTGGTGACGCAGCCGGATATCTAATGGCTCATGATCAGGCATCAGCAGCGAGCTTGAATGCATTGGATTCCAAGGATCAGTATCTGGGAAAAATTGAAAGAGCCAAAGAGCACATTTCTTCCGGAGATGTCTACCAGATCTGTCTCACAACTGAACTTTCAGGTGATTTTGTTGGTGATCCGCTTGCCTTATTTTTGCGACTGAGAAAGCAACACCCAGCTCCATACTGCAGCTTTCTGAAAACTGAGAATGCCACCTACCTGAGCATTTCACCGGAGCGATTTATTAGTGTCACCGGCAGTCATGTGATGAGCTCACCTATCAAGGGAACTAGAGAAAGGTCTGAGGATCCTGCAGAAGACTTAGTTTTGCAAAATAGCCTCGGTGCCGACCATAAAGAGCGGGCCGAGAACTTGATGATTGTGGACCTAATTCGAAACGATCTCTCCTCCGTCTGCACCGCCGGCAGTATCAAGGTTGACTCGCTATTGGCTGTGCGAACGTATTCCACTGTTCATCAGTTGGTCTCTGACATCAGCGGGGAATTGGAGGCTGATAAGACCGGCCTTGATGCACTTCAGGCTCTGTTCCCAGGCGGGTCAATGACTGGTGCGCCGAAAATCAGTGCCTGCGGCATCTTGACCGACCTCGAGGCAAGAGAACGGGGCGCATATTCTGGCGGAATTGGATGGATTTCAAAAACTGGTGACATGGATCTCGGAATGGTTATCAGAACAGCGATATTCGAGGGGGCAACGGTGAAATTGGCAATAGGCGGCGGCATCACAGCAGATTCTGTTCCTGAAGCTGAACACGCCGAGATTCAGTTGAAGGCAAAGGCACTAGTTGCTGCCTTGAGTGCCAATGTCACTTGGTAATCTAAGAGTTCGAAAAAATACTGAAGGTAGTCAATTGCAAGAGAATTACGATGTCACCGAAATCCAAGATAAGTGGCTTCCGGTTTGGGATGAAATAAAGCCCTTCGACTCCTCTCGGGCGAATGACACCCGTCCCACGAAGTATGTCTTGGACATGTTTCCATACCCTTCTGGCGACCTACACATGGGTCATGCCGAGGCTTATGCTCTGGGGGATGTAATCGCTCGCTACTGGGCTCAAAAAGGTTTCAACGTTATGCATCCAATTGGTTGGGATGCTTTTGGGCTGCCGGCTGAAAATGCGGCAATCAAAAGAGGCTTGGATCCGCGTGATTGGACCTATGAAAATATTGCTCAGCAAAAGGCTTCCATGCGCAGGTATGCATGTAGCTTCGACTGGGATCGAGTGCTGCAGACCTGTGACCCGATTTACTACCGCTGGAATCAGTGGCTGTTTCTTGAGTTCTACAAAAAAGGTCTTGCCTACCGAAAGAACTCGAATGTTAATTGGTGCCCAAGCTGCCAAACGGTCTTGGCCAATGAACAGGTAGTCCAAGGGCTTTGTGAGCGGTGCGATTCAAGTGTCACCAAGAAGGCTCTTACCCAGTGGTATTTCAAGGTCACCGATTACGCAGACCGACTGCTCGATGATCTTGACGGACTCCAGGGCAACTGGCCCTCAAAGGTACTTTCCATGCAGCGCAACTGGATCGGAAGATCCCAAGGCGCAAATATCGATTTCAACATCGAAAACTCTGATCAAAAAATCTCCGTTTTCACCACCAGGCCCGACACATTATTTGGCGCAACATTCATGGTGGTTGCTGCCGATAGTGAGTTGGCCAGCACTTTGGTCAAGGATTCTCCAGCTAATGTCCAAAAGGCCTTCGAGGAATATCTTGAGTCTGTCAAGAAGGCCAACGACATTGAGCGTTTGGCAACCGACAGGAAGAAAACCGGAGTATTCCTAGAGCAGTATGCAATTAATCCGCTGAGTGGCGAATCTGTTCCAATTTGGATTTCAGATTACGTCCTGGCTGACTATGGCACCGGTGCAATCATGGGCGTGCCTGCGCATGACGAACGCGATATTGAGTTTGCTAAGGCCATGGGGCTGCCAATCAAGATGGTTGTGGACACCGGCGACGAGGACCCAGCAGTGTCTGGAGTCGCCACCAGTGGCGACGGCAAAATCGTTAACTCCGAGTCCCTGAATGGACTTGGCAAGGAAGATGCAATTGCGAAGGCCATCGAGATTGTTGAATCCAAGGGAACTGGATCAAGCTCTAAGAACTTCCGGCTTCGTGACTGGCTAATTTCCAGGCAGCGTTATTGGGGAACTCCTATCCCCATCATTCACTGTGAGTCCTGCGGTGAGGTCCCGGTTGAGCAAGAGCAGCTTCCCGTATTGCTTCCAGACAGCGCTGGTCTAGACCTCTCTCCAAAGGGCACCAGCCCGCTTGGTGCTGCCGATGCCTGGTTGAATGTCAGTTGTCCAAAATGTGGCGGCGAAGCAAAGCGTGATTCTGACACGATGGACACCTTTGTTGATAGCTCTTGGTACTTCCTAAGATTCCTGTCACCAACCTCAGAAGAGTTTGCGTTTGACCCTGCTGAGGCCAAAAAGTGGGCACCTG